>SLDF01000137.1 GCA_007125435.1 Saprospiraceae bacterium | reverse complement strand
TCAAAAGCTGGCTTCCTAGATAGCCTGCATCTGAATCATCAGATGCCTTCAAGATGACAGCACCTGCTCCATCTGCGAAGAGGGTGACCGTCTTTTTGTCCTGCTTATTAAGATACTTACTCATTGCATATGCGCCAATAACCATGACATGGTTGTATTGGGTGTCTGCTTTTATATATTTCGTCGCAATGTCAAGACCAGTAACAAACCCGGCACATGCCGTATTGACATCGAAGGTGCCCGCATTGATCATCCCGCATAAATGCTGTACCTTGCTCGCAGTTGAAGGTGAAATGTATTCAGGAGTGTCCGTTGTAACGATCAGTAAGTCTATGTCTTTAGCGTCAAGATTTGCGTTTTTTAACGCTTCCTTTGCAGCGTTAATACATAAGTCTGCAGTGCTTTCTTCATCTCGGCACCATCTTCTTTCGTAAATTTGAACATTTGATTCCAGCCATGTGCTTACGTCTTCACCTAGTAATAAGTCAAAGTAACTATTTGGTATAACCTGCTCCGGCACATATGCCCCTGATGCTATTAATGTTGCATTTCGCATATGGTATACATTTAAATGGTTACGCCACCGTCTACACTTAATGTAGCGCCGTTAATATATGAAGAATAGGGACCAGCCAAGAAAATAAAGGCGTTGGCAATATCTTCTGGTTCACCAAGTCTGGAGCATGGTATTTTATCCTGCATCAATTGAATGACTTTCTCAGGCATTTTCTTGACCATTTCTGTAGCTATAAAGCCTGGTGCTACCACATTGACATTGATGCCCTTTCTGCCTAGTTCCTTAGCCATGGTCTTGGTCAAGCCAATGACACCGGCCTTAGTCGCCGCATAATTGGTTTGACCAAAGTTGCCATAGAGGCCAACCACAGACGATACGTTGATGATGCGCCCTTCTCCTTGCTCTAGCATGACTTTAGCGGCTTCTTTTGCACAATAAAACACACCACTGAGATTGACATCTATGACTTTTTGCCAATCTTCATTACTCATTTTTTTTAAAGTACTATCTCTGGTGATACCTGCATTATTGACAAGGATATCTATCTTTCCAAATTCAGTATGTATTGTTTTAAATGTGTTTTCTACTGCATCAGCATCTGCAGTATTACAATTGTAGTATTTGGCTTTAAGGCCTTTTGCTGTCAGGTTCTTTTGTAAATCTTCTCCAGCTTCATCATTAATATCCAAAATTATGACCTGTGCATTTGCCTCTGCAAACTTTATCGATGCAGCCTTTCCAATACCTGCTGCGCCTCCTGTTATTATCGCTACTTTGTCCTCAAAATATGCCATACGTGTTTTATTCGATTAAATTTTAAAAATGATATAATGAAATAGTGGTTGTTCGCCGCTATATCTTTCGTTGTAAATTTATAGAAATGGCTAGTCAAAAACTTGTTTAGTGTTTAATCTTATAGGGTCGACAGAAAGTATAACATTTTACCAATACTCCTTGAAATGATGGATATGTCATATTCTTGTGCATTGAAAATATAGGTTGACTATAATTTATTTTTTTGTATGATAAAGAAAGGTGTTTTAGCTTTGAGACAATAATCTCAGTGCCGATAGGGATATCGGCAGCTCAGGAGCAGCTTTTCTAAGGTCGATATACAGTTGCCTGATCAAAATGAAGTGATGAGGGTCATTCGTATAGGTGTCAAGATGATCGCTTATAGACTCAATTAGCGTCTTTTTACTTATGTGTTTAAGTTTATACTCTGCTAGTTTTTGATACCACATGAAGGTCGGCAAGTAGTTTGGTCTTGATTGGTACTTAGCATCTTTCTCATCTAATTTATACTTATCGATAAGTTGTAGCAATTGCCTGAACGCCCCTGTGAATATCATGGACTGCATAAGTGCCGCAAAGTATAGATGCCAACGGTTTTTCAAAACTGCTTCTTTGTTGGCCTCTAAAAAGTGACTGCTATACCTCAGACCTTCATCTGCATTTCCAATTTGATTCAGAGCCTTTGTATAAAAGGCAACAAAACCAACTTTATTATGAGCGCTGGTTGTGTTCTTTAAGTCAGGGAAAGACGCCTGTAGGTACTTGTAAGCAGCTTTAGCCTTCCCTGATCTTAGCAATATAGCTGCCAGATTGTTAATATAGTGGATGTAGTCAGCACTCTTAAACTTGACGGACATCAATGCATATTGCTCTGCTTCATTCCACTCATTGGTCTGGGCATGCATCAAAACCCGATTGGAGTAGTAGTTGACCAAAATCCTTTTCGAATAAAAAAGCCCTTGAGAAAAACACAAGTCCAATTCTTCATAAAGGCTCTTTAGTTTTGAGTAATCTTTATAGTTATAGTACAAAAAAGTAAGTCTTACGATTGCCGAATAGCGATTAAGTCCATCTAGATGCCTGTTTTGAAAGACTGAGGTTAACCAAGATTCCCAGTGTTTGGTATCCATCGCTTCACCTCTGTATTGCGTGACAATTACATTGGTGGCTTCATTCAGTTGCTGGTAGGTGTCTTGTGATTTTAGGTATAGAAGTTTATACTTTTCTAGAAATGTCTGCACGACAGCTTGCGCCTTATCTCTCATTCTTATCAGGAAGAAACTGCTCAGATGCTGCGCAAGCTGGTATACTTTCATGAAATTGTAGCATGGCTCATCATAGTTTTGCAATCTCTTTAGTATGACTCTCTCATCTTTAGGTAGGATACGATCGGCCATGACCTCCTGCTCGAGAAAAAGTAATTGCTCGTAATCAAGGTCAACATCAATTTTGTTTAATTGGCCATCCATCCAATGCATGACTCTGGAATACTTTCGTTTATTTATTGACTTGTCCCATTCTTGCCATGAATTTCCCTCTGTCACAAACCTGCGCACTTGCTCCAGGACTTTTATGTTGTCCGGGTCAATAAAGTTATTGATACTATCCAGATAGTCTAGCTCATGAGGCAGTAATGATTCTGCGTATGAAGTAAACTTTGATAGATGTGGTGTCTTTGGCATGCTGGATTTGATTATAAACAAATATAATAAAAAGTCGTGGCCTACTTGCTGCCACGACTCGTAATAGGATCAATAATATGAATTGAAAGTGATATGCTTATGGGTATATATCATTTTTTTTACTTTGGGCATCACCCTCCTCCTGTCGTCGTCGGGTCGCTACGTTACAGGGCTCCCTGGACGGTCGGCCTCTGCTTCGCTATCGCTGCGCAGAGTCTGGCTCCTGACGTCGCCACCCTTTCACATCGCTGATGCAATGCCCATAAATTAATGATATGCTGAATTCTATTCATTGATTGCCCTTATGTTGCATTTTTATGTCTAGAAATTAATTCTTATTTCTCCCAGTATCAATCTTCTGGTAGGTGGGGCCGCTGTGAATTCGCGCAGTTCATCATCCAGTAGGTTGGTTATACTCACACTTGCAGTCAAGTTTTTATTTATGTGGTATCCTACATTGAGATCGATGGATACAAACCCACCTAATGGACCATAGTTGAAAGCATCTGCACTTCTCTGGCCTTCGATTATAGGAGCCCCTCTCCAGTTTAAATCAGGATGGCTCCTCGATGCAATTTGGAAGCTCGAGAAGTAATCATAAGCACTAACCCATCTTCCAAATAAGGTACCAAAGAACTTTTTACTATTGTAATTTAGACCTAGCCCCGCTCTATGTGAAGCAGCATTGACCAGGAAGTCAAGGAAGTTAACAACGCCATCATTATTAAAGTCATTACTCAAGTCATTTTCATCAAAGCTATAATTGAAGTAAGAATAGTTTGCATTGACACTAAATTTATCATTGATAACATAAGTGGCTGAAAGGTCGGCACCGTAAGTATTGACTCTTCCAAAGTTGATGTAAGTGGCGACCAGACCATTATAGACTTCGAATAGGTCTTGCACTTCTGAAACAGGGGTGTCTCCCCTTAAGGTCGCAACACCTATTACTGATACCGGACTGAGAAAGTCTCTGTTGATATTAAAATATGCATTTCCATCAACGTAAAGTTTATTTCTAATGGCCTGACCTCTCCATCCTACTTCGAAAGTAGATATCTTCTCTACTCTTTGTCTATCTATGGTTGATCCATCCGCCAACGTGAAGCCTTCTGCATTTCCTAATATAAGTCCGCCAAAAAGATTGCCAAACATATTCAGGATAGTCGGTGCAGCTATTCCTTCACTATAGGTAAGTCGCCATGTACCCATATCGCCCACTTTTAAAATACCCAGCTTAGGAATAAAATTAAACTCATAGATTTCGTGGTAATCTGCTCTTGCTGCTCCAAGCAGTCGCCATCCATTGTCTAGTTTGTATGTACCGTGTACATATCCACCTAATTGAGCTACGTTGATAAAATCGTTTTCATCTTCATCCAGTAAGTACGTTCCGTGACTATTGGCCATGTCTAGTTGGTATTGCACACCGGTGATCAAGTCAAATTTACCAAAGGTATTGTTGTATTGTGCTTCAAGATTTAACCGTCTACTATCGTCAATAAAAAGCGCCCCACTTTGGTAAGAAAAGTCGCCTCTTGCTACCTCGGGAGAGAGACCAGCATCTATACCCCTGTAGTATTGCTTGGTTCGTTCATCAATAGCATATGTGCTATCCGTACGACTAGTGGTGTAATAAGCTTGAGCAAAGAAATTCTTAGAGTTATACCTCAGTTGATAGTAATTGATCATCCAGTCTTTGATTTGATTTCTGCCCACGTTTGTCGGAGATAGGAACGTGCTATTGGAGTATCCTGTATTGAATATCAATTCTTTATCAGATGATATATTGTAATAAACAGCACCTTCTGCTCTCAGAAACCTAATGGTGTTGTCCAGCTCGAATTCTTCATGTGATCTTAATTCGCCATCTCTGACTATATAAACGCTATCTACCCAATCAAACTCTTCTGCAGCGAAGTACTCTGCCGCTACTTTAAAAGAAAGTTTGTCATTTATGACACTTGCATGCCTTACTCTTGCTCCTAGTTGGCTTTGATTGCCGGCATTAAGTGCTATGGTGGTACCTTCTGAGGTCCTGGGGTCTTTCGTAATGGTATTGAGAAGGCCATTGTGGGCATTTGGACCATACATCGTAGCATTAGGGCCAAGTATGACTTCTATCTGCTCGATATCTTCTTTTATACTTGTATTCAAAGGGCCAAAAGGTAGACCTGTAGCTATAAGTGTGCTGAATCTGCCATCTGTGACTTGTAGGTTCTTAGCATTAAAGTTTGAGTTGAAACCTCTGATGTTTAGACCGGGATTTGCCACACCTGCTCTGAAAAACTCCACACCTTTTTGGCGAGCAATTAAGTCCCCCGGCAGTCCGGCATATTGTTCTATCTCTCTGGCAAATATGGTCTGGATGGTAGCAGGACTTTCTGTTAGCTTTTCTGGTCTTTTAGACCCGGAAATGACAACAGTTTCAAACTCGACACCTTCTACCAGGGTGAAATCAACAGTCTTGTTCTGGCCTTCTTCTAGTGTGACTTTTGCAGAAGCATTTTTATAGCCTACAAAACTTGTCAAGAGATCGTAGCTACCCGCAGGCACAGAAATGCTGTATGCTCCATCTTTGTCAGTAATGGTGCCGATTGGCGTACCTACAACGCTTACGTATGCACCCGGAATAGGTTCATTGATGTCGTTTTTTACAACGCCATCGATGTTAGCTCTTTGGCTGAATGCTATGATGCCGAAGAGCAGTAATCCTGTTATTAATGTCAATCTTTTCTTCATAAAAAAATGGTTTTCTGTTAAATGTTAGATCCACGAATGGTTAAATTTCGATATTGAGAGTATTAATTGTGCATCTAGTCCGATTGCGCAAATAATATTTTGTAAAATTATAAGTCCATACTACAACTTTTTTTCTCTTTTGATTTTTGAAGGGGGTGGACAGAAAACAGTCTTACTTGAAAAAATATATTTATAATGTTGATAAACAGATGTCTAGACTTTAAGCGTGACAGATAGACTATAGCTGTAAAAAGGATCCTTTTTTTAAGAATAATAGGCACCATACAGTAAACTAATGCATGTTAAAACCTCGCTAAACTTCATCAAACTTTAATTATTGCTTATTCAATTTTTATATTTGCAACTGTCAGGTTTTAGGAGATAAGATCCAGATCGAATTTATACTTAGGAGTTCAGTATAGTAGATTGATATGTGGTGAAAGAAGGCTGTATCTCAAAACATCGTTTTTTCTGGTAATGCATCAGCGATGTGAAAGGGTGGCGACGTCAGGAGCCAGACTCTGCGTAGCAATAGCTGAGCAGAGGCCGACCGTCCAGGGAGCCCTGTAACGTAGCGACGCGACGACGACAGGAGGAGGGTGATGCCCAAAGCGACAAAATGTAATACATCCGTGAAGAAGTGAATCTTAATATTAACCTGCTACTTCGAAATGTCTTGACAATATTACTAATGCATAAAACTAAAGAACCTTTATGAGTCAAAAAGCTAATGATCCAAGTATTAAGTCTTGGATATCCTATGATGATAAAACAGATTTCCCCATTCAGAACCTGCCTTTCGGTGTCATTAAATTTACGGATACCGATTATCACTTCGCGAGTATTATTGGAGACTATGTCATCGATTTGAGTCGGTTGTCAGATCTGGGTTTTCTGGATGGTCTGGATATACCGGAGTCTATTTATACCAGTCCGTATTTGAACGATTTGATAGCTCTCGGTAAGAAGACCACGTCTAAATTGCGTGACCGATTGTCCGATATTTGCAATGCTGATATTGACTATAAGAATGCTAGTGCTGCACGTGAACAATTTCTCAAGCCTGTAAACCAAGTAGAGCTGTCTTGCCCTGTCAGAGTAGGGGATTACACCGACTTTTACAGCAGTAAAGAGCACGCCACCAATGTCGGCACCATGTTTCGCGATCCTGATAACGCCTTGCTTCCTAATTGGCTACATTTACCCGTAGGGTATCATGGGCGAGCTTCGTCTATAGTGGTGACAGGTACAGATATTTATAGGCCAAAAGGTCAGACTCTTCCACAAGGTGCAGACAGTCCTGTATATGGGCCGTGTAAGCTATTGGACTTCGAACTTGAAATGGCCTTTGTTGTAGGTAAATCTAATCCATTAGGTCATCCGATCAGCATAGAGGAAGCAGAGGACCACATATTTGGAATGGTTTTATTCAATGACTGGTCTGCAAGAGATATTCAGAAATGGGAGTATGTGCCCCTTGGACCATTTGGTGCTAAAAATTTTGCATCAACGATCTCTCCATGGGTTGTTACGCTTGAAGCCTTAGAGCCTTTCCGCCTGAAAGGACCTGAGCAATCTCCGGAAGTATTGCCATATCTAAAATCAAACGGTGAGCATAACTTCGATATTGAGCTGTTTGTAGATATTGAAACGCCCGGTGGTAGTGTCCAACAAGTGTGTCACTCCAATTTCAAATATATGTACTGGTCGATGGCCCAACAGCTGACGCACCATAGTGTGACGGGCTGTAATATGCAAGTTGGTGATATGTGTGCTTCCGGTACAATTTCTGGTCCTGACAAAAACTCTTTTGGTTCGATGTTGGAGATTTCATGGAAAGGTACACAACCCGTCGACATGCCTGATGGTACTCAGCGTAAATTCATAATGGATGGTGATACAGTTAAAATGCGCGGCTATGGTGAAAAAGATGGAGTGCGCATTGGGTTTGGACCATGCGATGGTAAAATATTACCTGCAATTGAATAGAACGGTGAAAGTTATAAGGAAAATCCTTTTATCTATCTATCTTGATAGGCTTAGCATGACGCCGGCTGTAAAGCCGAATTGAATAATCGGGGTATAACCTGCTACGCCGACAGAAGTGCCGCTACCCGGTGACCACCAAAGGCTGGCCCCAATATCCGTAACAGGAAAATTTAAATGTGCCTGAGCTCTCAGAGCGACCTGGTGAGACAGGATGTACCTGAATCCACCGCCTACACCTGCCGCAAATTTTGTAATAGGATCAAATGCATTGAACCTGGCAGCATAAACGACAGCACCCAGCTTGATGCCTCCGTGGAAAATAGCTTTTTCATTTATGGGCATGAGCCTATTACCTCCAAGTAGGATGAAATTTGATGACATCTTAGCGTCAACGTCTATTCCTGCTTGTTCTGAAAATGCTGTCGCTCTAGAATTTTGTCTGCTGAAAATCAATTCAAATGCATAATAATCGCTGACATTGTAGCTCATGCTTCCACCATAAGTATGCCCTCCAAAGATACGCGCATCGCCACCTGAAATTGGAAAACTATGCCCAAATGTATGTCCGCTAAACATATATAAATCAAGCTCTTGAGAGTGAACCGTCAAAGTAAATAGACTCAAAAAAAATACAACAGTCAGAAGTCTTATCATGAGGAAGTTGATTTTCAAATTTTTAAATCAGGATGTTTATATACATATCCATGGATGCAAATATAAACTCAAATCCTCTAACTCATGATAAAGCGTGTCTATCTAATTGTTAAATATTTCCTCTGTGTACTTGTAATTATATTATTAGGTAGGCTGAATTTTTGCTGGACCTAGTCAATTATCACCAAGACGTGATATTGATATTGATAGGGATTGGATGACCTTGCGCAAGATGCAAAATGAAACGTTGAGCTAATTGAAATGATGATGTGCAGTGTCCATGAGTGATAGAGAATCAGTCCTCAGGACGGATCGAATGATGAGTCACGAAATCCAGCATTAGTTTTTAACAACGCAATTACGACAGGAGGGAGGTGAATAAAATAGCTGGAAGTATATGTTGTACGTTATTCCTGGACAACACTATTGAAGATTTTAGGTTAAGTCTATTAGGTAAGCGCTTGGGAATCATTAATCTTAACCAACTAAAATGATGAATAATATTGTATTGGCGGTAACGGGGGCAAGTGGTAGTATTTATGCTAAATTGCTCATGGATAAGCTGAAGGCCTTGTCAGGTCAATGGGATAATATTGGTGTAGTTTTTTCAAATAATGCCAGGTATAATTGGAAGCTTGAGATAGGTGATATCTTTGACGAAGGGGAGTATCCTTTTGATTTCTATGATAAGAATGATTTCAATGCGCCGTTTGCATCGGGGTCAGCTAGATACAATACAATGATCATCTGTCCTGCTTCAATGGGCATGGTTGGTCGTATTGTGCACGGTATTTCAGACGATTTGCCTACAAGGGCAGCAGATGTTGTGATGAAGGAGAGAAGAAAGCTCATCGTATGTCCCAGAGAAACACCATTAAGTACGTTGCACCTTGAAAATTTGCTCAAGCTAAGTGAGAGAGGTGCTATCATTTGCCCGGCTGTACCTTCATTTTACAGCAATCCGACGAGTATCGAAGAATTGGCAATGACTGTGGTAGATCGTATATTGGATTTGGTGGGTTTTGAGCAAGATGTATATCGCTGGGGCGAATAAACAGATACTTCCTAAACATCAGTTGAAAATAAGTATAGTGTCTAGGATAGAAAGTTCTATAGTATTTTGAGGACTCTATTAAAGCAGGAATTCATATCTTTGTATCCACAAAAAATGATAAAAGGATGTTTGATAATTTGACAGAGAAGCTGGAAGGTGCATTTAAAACACTGACTGGTGATAATAAGATTACGGAATTAAATATTGCAGCCTCAGTCAAGGAAATTAGGAGAGCCCTGGTGGCAGCAGATGTCAATTATAAGATAGCAAAAGAATTTACAGATAAAGTCAAAGATGAAGCGCTGGGTACGAAAAATGTACTAAAGGCCGTCAAACCAGGCGAACTCATGGTAAAGATAGTCCATGACGAACTTGTAGATTTAATGGGGGGGCAGTCTGTAGGCATCAATGTGAAAGGTAATCCCGGTATTGTGTTGGTGGCTGGACTTCAGGGTTCCGGTAAGACGACTTTTTCTGGTAAATTGGCAAACTTCCTAAGGTATAAGAAGAACAATAATCCACTTCTGGTGGCATGTGATGTCTATAGACCTGCAGCTATTGATCAATTAACAGTCATTTCAGAGCAAATCAATGTGCCGATCTTTAAAGATCCGGAGAATAAAAATCCGCTTGATATTGCTCAAAGTGCCATAAAGTATGCTAAAGCCAACTCTCATGATGTCATCATCGTGGACACGGCCGGTCGACTGGCTATCGATGAGGAAATGATGAAGGAGATCAGCAGCTTAAAGACAGTACTTCAGCCTACAGAAACACTTTTCGTAGTAGACTCTATGACTGGTCAGGATGCTGTCAATACAGCTAAAGCTTTCAATGATACTATTGATTATGACGGCGTGGTGTTAACAAAGCTCGATGGTGACACGAGGGGAGGAGCCGCTCTATCAGTAAAGTATACAGTTGGTAAGCCTATAAAATTCACATCTAGCGGCGAAAAGATGGATACGCTTGATGTATTCCACCCGGATAGAATGGCTACTAGGATCCTGGGAATGGGAGATATTACCTCATTTGTAGAAAAAGCCCAGGAGCAATTTGATGAGAAGGAGGCGAGGAAGATCGAAAAGAAAATAAGGAAAAATAAGTTTGACTTTGATGATTTTCTATCCCAGCTTGCACAGATAAAGAAGATGGGCGACTTGAAAAGCTTGATGTCTATGATACCCGGCATGGGCAAAGCCATGAAGGATGTGGATATAGACGATAACGCTTTTTCAAAAGTGGAAGCCATAATCCAATCTATGACACCTGAAGAGAGAGCAAATCCTGAATTGCTCAATATGAGCCGAAAGAGAAGAATAGCGAAAGGAGCGGGCAAAGATCTACACGAAATTAACTTATTTCTTAAGCAGTTTGATCAAATGCGGAAAATGATGCACATGATGTCAAAAGGCAAAGGTATGGCTAACCTCATGAATGCTATGGGTGGTGGTTTTGGTCCAGGTAGACGTTAATACATTTTCGCTTTTCTTCAAGTCTGTTTATTTGTATTTTTCTATGTGCTTTTGAGTGAATCTAGCGTGTTGCTCTATGGCTTTAGGCATGAGGGCTTCCAGAGGCACATGGCATGAAGTGTCTAAATGCTTGAGCCATATAAGAATTAATTCACAATCTATCACATCTATCCCTAAGGGTAATATCTAATCAGTATAGTAAGATCTTTTTATGAGGGAAATAGTCCATTTAGAAATTCAATTCTATTGTCCCAAAAAATAATTTTAACTTTTTTTTTGCCAAATACTTGGTTTTAGTTAAAAAAGTGTTAATTTTGATTTGATTCAAGGTCGTGTGAAAAACGTTGTCTCTTCGCCTCATCAATTTTGTTGGTGGGGCGATTTTTGTTTATGTCTTGTTTGTCAATGAGTTGTGTTCTTTTGCTAAGCTTTTTTTACCGGATTATCTAATCGGCATTTAGTTAAAATGTATTGACAATTAGGCAAACGCTATTCGCTTTCATTATCCTCATCTAGTATTTCAGACACTTTCCCCTCTACATCGTGTAGTTTATTTTTGCATTGACGGATCAGGTCACTGGCCTTGTCAATTTCAGTCACCAAAGAATCAATTCCTATTTTTCCTGTTTCCAGGCCATTGAGTATGTTTTGTATTTCTGTGATGCTTTCATCGTATGAAAACTTCTTGCTATTTTTTGACATTTTTAATTGATTTTACTTCTGTGGATATATTACCGTCGTGATAGACTATTTTGACCTGGTCGCCTAGTTGGATATCTTTTACCGAATTTATAATGGTGTTATCTTTCGTTGTTATGGCATAGCCCCTCTTCATAACTTCCCTGTAATCCAATAGCTTAAGCTGATCGGAAAGGGCTTCTATTTTTTGTTTCTTCATCTCAAACAGTTGTTTGAGGTGCAATTTTATTCTCTCTAGATAGGTATCTAATTTGGCTAACTCTCTTTGATGGAAAATATAGAAAAGTTTAGATACCCTGGACTCATGCTGTACCAACAACATTCGTTCTGTATTGATTTTTCTTATGACTATAGATTTCATTCGGTCAGCTAAGTCGCTGAGTTCATGTTCCAGACTTAGCATTCGGTTGATTAAAAACTCTGCTACAGCTGTTGGGGTTTTCAAAGCTGTATGCGCTACCATATCTGCTATACTGGTATCTATTTCATGACCAATACCGGTAATTACGGGCAATTGGCATATGGCAATTGACCTTGCAAGGTCATACTCGTCAAAATCAGAGAGGTCTATTCTTGAGCCACCACCTCTTATTATGACAATACAGTCATATCTATCTTCATGTATTTTTGAAAGTTGGTCTCTTATTTCTCTACTGACTGCTTGTCCTTGCATTCTAGCTGGAAATAGTTGTAGGTGAAAGTCATAGCCATATTCATTATGAACAAGCTGATGCATGAAGTCTTTGTACCCGGCGGCTGTAGGCGAGCTGATGACAGCTATTCTTTGTAGTGCCGTTGGTAGCTTTATTTTGCTATTAAGGTTAAGTAGATTTTCTTTTTGGAGACGCTGCAAAATTTCCCTTCTTTGCAGCTCAAGCTTACCGAGTGTATAATTAATATCAATATCTCTAATCATAAGCTTAAGTCCATATCTGTCATGAAATGACACTTCTGCCATGACCTGGACTTCAGAACCGGCTTTGATTAAGTCATAGATTTGGTCTCCAATTTTTCTTTTGAGGCTTGCAAAGTCTCCTGCCCATATTACGGCTGACATTTGGGCAATGATCTGGTCTGAGTCTTCTGACTTTTCGATGAGCTCAAGGTAGTAATGCCCTTTGGACTGTCTGCATTGTGCTATTTCAGTCCTAATCCACAGGCCATCCTGAAAGTTGAGTGCAAATACTTGCTTGATGTAATTGGTCAATTCATATAATGTAATCGACTCAACCATAATACTTTATGTTTAAAATAAAAAGCACCTCTCAAATATCTATCAAATGAGAAGTGCTTTTAATATATTATAATGCTGTACTAATTTAAGCCAATACCTCAGAGACCAGATCAGCTGCCTCTTGTAATAGTATGGCACTATGTACTTTGAGTCCTGATTCGTCAATTATAGTTTTTGCGATATCAGCATTAGTACCTTGCAGCCTTACTATGATAGGTACGTTAATGTTACCCATGTTTTTATAGGCATCTACTACACCCTGAGCCACGCGGTCACACCTGACGATACCACCGAAGATATTGATCAAGATGGCCTTTACGTTCTCATCTTTAAGTATGATTCTGAAGGCTTGTTCTACTCTCTCTGCATTTGCTGTACCACCTACGTCCAGGAAGTTAGCAGGGTCACCGCCACTTAGTTTGATGATATCCATTGTAGCCATCGCTAGTCCGGCACCATTCACCATACAGCCTACATTTCCATCAAGCTTTACATAATTCAGATCATACTTTTTGGCTTCTACCTCTGTAGGGTCTTCCTCATGAACATCTCTTAGCTCAGCTAGCTCAGGATGTCTGAATAACGCATTGTCATCAAGCGTTACCTTACAGTCTACGGCAACTATGCGGTCATCAGCAGTTTTTATGCAGGGGTTAATTTCGAAAAGTGAAGCATCTGATCCTGTAAATGCAGCATATAAGCTTTTAATAAACTTAGTCATTTCTTTAAAGGCCTTGCCGCTTAATCCAAGGTTGAACGCTACTTTTCGCATTTGAAATCCTTGCAAGCCCAGGGATGGATCTATGTATTCCTTGTGTACTAAATGCGGCGTTTTTTCCGCAACTGCTTCTATGTCCATACCACCTTCAGTAGAGTAGATGATCACATTCTGTCTGCGTTCTCTATCGGTAAGTATCGATATGTAATACTCTTTACATGCCGAAAAATCCGGTGCATAGGCATCTTCTGCTATCAATATTTTACGAACTAACTTACCCGGTCCTTCCATACCGCCCGGTGTTTGAGGCGTCTTGAGCATCATGCCTAAAATGTTTTCAGCATGTTCTCTGCACTCTTCTTTGTTCTTTGCTAGCTTTACTCCTCCTCCTTTGCCACGCCCTCCGGCATGAATTTGAGCTTTTATTACACAAGCCTCATTGCCACTCTGCTCAGATATAGTGTCGTAAGCTTTCATAGCATGATCAACGTTTTCCGCCATAATGCCCTCTTGAATAGCTACACCGTATTTTTTTAATAAATCTTTTCCCTGATATTCGTGTAAGTTCATATGTTATTTTTGTTGCTTGAATAAATTTATTTTACAAAGATTTTAGTGTTTACATGGGCATGATCAGACTCAATCCGATAAATGTACATGCCGGCAGGTTGATTCAAAGGTCTTAAATTTATTTGATAATTACCTCTATGAAGTGGTATTTTTTGACTGTCCAATACCTGTCCATTTAGTGAAATGAGTTTAATATCGACCATAGCATCTGAATCCATATTCACTTTGAGCAATGGAGATTGACCATGCGTCATCACTGTAGGGTGTATTTTCAAACTGTTATTTAGTGATAACTCTTCACTTACTGATGTACCGATCCTGTCCAAAGTAAATTGCGAGGGAACATCGTAGTTATTGCAAAAATCTGAGTCACTATTGGGCTTCACTCTCCAGAAATATCTACGATCTCTTTCGGGAGCTTCTACAGTTATAAAGGTGTCTGTTACAGCCAGATTGTACTCTTGAATTGCAAATGATCCGAATCTGGAAAGTTGAAATTGGTAAGAATCAGCATTCTCGACTTTAGACCATGAAAATGTGATTTCATTTGTAGAAATGGTGTCTCTATCTTCAGGCAATAACAATGTAGTAGTGGGGGACGATAACCTGTTTTGAATAGGATCTATAAAACTGACCATACTAGCTTTTTGCGACAGTGTATGAATCCTCATAGCTGCTATTTGTTCTGGCGAAAACTCACTCATGCATAAATCATTTGAGTAGCTCATGAAATTTGCGCCCATAGCTCTGAATGTTGTGCTGTCCGGATCAATAAGTAAGAAATTGGTCTCACCATTATTATTGCAGGACCACCTCGAACTGATATAATCTGCTTTAGTATCACAAAAGCCGTCTCCTGCGAATTGGCAATTACTACTGTCTGCTCTTTCAACAGCCCTGTTGCCTACAAACCCGGGTGCTGGATTTCCTCTTTCGTAGGCTCTGCCTTCCCATCCACTAAATGTGTGTGGCAAGGTCAATGTATGGCCCATTTCATGGGTGAAAGTTCCGCCTTGAGGCCCCATACAGCTATTGTTTAGATACATTCTCACACCGCCCAGGAAAGCATAGCCACAGTTACCATTAGCACTGTCGTTGATGTAGCAGTTTATAGTATTTGATACGCCTGTTTGTTGATACATTTCATTCCCTACTTGCCAGCCTTGATGCTCAAACCATCTGGTGTTATCATGATAAAGAATATCTCCTTCAATGTAAAAGAACATACCCGCTTCTTCAAAATCAGCATTTAGCTTACACATACTGGCATATAGGGATTGCTCAGGAAAGTATCCTTGTCCATCATCTGTGCCAATGATATGTATGGTTAACGGCAAGTATAGTATTTCGTCATTTTGCCTAAAGTTTACATACGCACTGGGGTTTTGCTGAATCTCTCTCAGCCAAATATCGACTTTCTCATCTGATTCGGTACCACAAGGGTGAATGCTTTCATCCTGACCGATGGCTTGTATGGATATTAAAAATAAAATGAGCTGAACAAGAAATAATTGTTTCATGAATCAATTGTGATTGTGTGATAACGTTAATTGTAGATAACGGCCTGGTTGAGCTATTGTTTTACAAACTTGAAGGAGTACTGTCCAGCCTCATTACTTAAGTTCAAGAAGTACATACCTGCAGGCAGTTGAGGTAAGCCTAATCTGATTCTATCTGTACCGGTATGTAGTTGATGCTTTTGACTCCATACAGTTTTGCCCTGGATATTTATGACTCTAAAGTCAGTCAACATCGATCTGGATAGTCGGCTTGATAAAAACAATTCGTTAGACGCTGTTAATAGGGAAGGTGCGATGCTGAAGTGGTTGCCTTCCAGTTCTATTGTCGCTGTACTTGATACTGCTCTAAATCTGAGCACACCGCTTGATTCTGCGCAAAAGTCAGTATCACTTATAGGTGAAACTTGCCAAAAATATGTTCTGCCCTCGTCTAATTCTCCATTGAAGACAAATGAAGTATCAGTAACCACTTCGTCTATTAACCGAATAGCAAAACTTGAAAATCTGGAAAGCTGCAC
>SLDF01000054.1 GCA_007125435.1 Saprospiraceae bacterium | reverse complement strand
CAAGCCCCAGCCCAGCTGTTCCTGCTATCCATTCGTCAGCCACTCATATCGCTTCTATCCCTCACGCAGAAATCGGTTGCGGGTTGCGGGTTGCGAGTACCGGGTTGTGGGTTACGGGTTGTTTACGCTTCGCTGCTTAATGTTTGAGATGCGCTACGCTTTCTCAAACGTTTACGCTGCGTGGACTTTGTCCACTCCGCTGTTTAGGCTTGAAGTCACCTGAGGGCTTTCAAGTCTTATTTTGACAAAATCTCCTTGATAATAAGCTTCCGAAAAATCTCCAATAGAAGCTCTGCCATAAACGCAAGGGAAGCGAGTGAAACGAGCTAAACACGAGCACAGGATAACTAATACATTCTACGTTCTACCTTTTACCCAAAAAACATTGGCTTTCATCGACTTTCTGACCTTTAGACCTTTGACTTTCAGACCAAAGAGACATATTGGACTATCCTCTTCTTTACAAAAAATATATCAAATAACCAATGGCTACACCTAAGCTCCTGTGCTCCTAAGCTCCTGAGCTCCTCAGCTCCTTCAGACCTTCGACTTTCCAACTTTCCGACCTTTCGACCTTGAAATTACCATCTATTTGTGGCCACTGACCAGCTGCATATATCAAGTGTAAAAGCAATGTCTGTCAGCTGCTAATTCGCCTTAATTTTTTTTACAACAATTACGCAAAACCTTTTTTATACTTTTTTGTATAGATTAATGTATACTTTTTAGTATAGAATTGAACAAAAGGTTAACTTTGCCCTTATTAAGACTAAATACAAACAATACATATGAGTGATTCAATGCAAACATTAGAGGAACACACCAAGAGCGACTACAAGCACGGTTGGTCATCTAATTATGATATGGAAACCCTTCCGAAAGGTCTCAATGAAGATACCGTAAGATGGATCTCAGCTAAGAAGAACGAGCCGGAGTGGATGTTAGAGTGGAGACTTGATGCTTATCGTCAATGGCTCACCATGAAAGAACCAAAATGGCCTAATGTACACTATCCTGAAATTGACTATCAGGATATCATATACTTTGCCGCACCCAAAAAGAAATTGCAGAGTATGGATGAAGTGGATCCTGAATTATTGGAGACTTTCAAGAAATTAGGTGTGCCTCTAGAGGAGCAAGCCGCGCTGGCAGGTGTAGCGGTAGATGCCGTTATTGACTCAGTATCGGTTAAGACTACTTTCAAAGATACACTATCTGAACTCGGTATTATTTTCTGCTCATTCAGTGAAGCTGTGCAAGAGCACCCTGAACTGGTAAAGAAGTATATAGGTTCTGTCGTGCCTGCAAATGATAACTATTTCGCAGCTCTCAATTCGGCTGTATTTAGCGATGGCTCTTTTTGCTATATACCTAAAGGCGTCGAATGCCCTATGGAGCTTTCTACTTACTTTAGGATCAATGCAGCAAACACAGGACAATTCGAGCGAACATTAATTGTAGCTGAGGATGACAGTTATGTGAGCTATCTTGAAGGATGTACCGCTCCGATGCGAGATGAAAACCAACTCCATGCAGCAGTGGTAGAAATCGTAGCAAAAGAAAGGGCCCACGTAAAATACAGTACGGTTCAAAACTGGTATCCCGGAAATAAAGAAGGTAAGGGTGGTATATACAACTTCGTCACCAAAAGAGGAATTTGTAAGGGAGATCATTCTAAAATCAGTTGGACACAGGTGGAGACAGGATCTGCTGTGACTTGGAAATACCCTAGTGTCATACTAAAAGGTCATCACTCTGTTGGTGAATTTTATTCTATCGCTGTGACTAATAATTTTCAGCAAGCCGATACGGGTACTAAGATGATTCATCTTGGCAAGAACACCAGCAGTACTATTATCTCAAAAGGAATTTCGGCCGGTAAGAGCCACAATTCCTACAGAGGATTAGTCAAGATCGGTAAAAGAGCTGAGAATTCGCGTAATTTCTCTCAATGCGATTCGCTTCTCATGGGAGATCGCTGTGGCGCACATACATTTCCATATATTGAAGTAGAGAATAAGTCAGCGCAGATTGAACATGAAGCCACGACGTCAAAAATTGGTGAAGATCAATTATTTTATTGCATGCAGAGAGGACTTAGCGAAGAAGATGCTGTGAATATGATTGTCAATGGATACTGCAAAGAAGTTTTCAATGAATTACCAATGGAATTTGCCGTCGAGGCTCAAAAATTGCTTTCTATCAGCTTAGAAGGAAGCGTAGGATAAATATTATAAATACCCAAAAATCAATTATAGAATGTTAAGTATAAAAGACTTAAAAGTAAATATCGAAGACAAGATGATACTCAAAGGTATTAATCTTGATGTGAAACCTGGAGAAGTTCATGCCATCATGGGACCCAATGGCTCGGGCAAAAGTACTCTCGGCAATGTGATTGCAGGTAAGGAAGATTATGAAATCACAGGTGGTTCTATGGAATATTTAGGTGAAGACCTATCAGAGTTAGATGTTGACGAAAGAGCTCAAAAAGGTGTTTTTCTAAGTTTTCAATATCCGGTAGAGATACCTGGTGTATCCATGTCCAACTTTTTAAAACAAATATTGAATACCAGCAGAAAGGTACGTGGACTAGAGGAACTCAACCCTATGGAGACTCTGAAGTTCCTTAGGGAGAAAGTTAACATGATTGGCATGAATGAGCAAATGCTCAAAAGGTCATTAAACGATGGATTCTCCGGTGGTGAGAAAAAGAGAAATGAGATTTTACAGATGGCTGTACTAGAGCCAAAATTAGCGATTCTGGATGAGACCGACTCAGGTCTGGACATTGACGCACTCAAAGTAGTCGCTGAAGGTGTTAATGCTTTGAGAGATGGTGAGCGTTCCTTCGTAGTCATTACCCACTATCAGAGATTACTCAATTACATTGTTCCGGATTATGTACATGTTTTACATGAAGGGAGAATCGTAAAATCCGGCGACAAATCTTTAGCACTAGAATTGGAGGAAAAAGGATACGATTGGATCAAAGATGAGTTGGCAGCGACAGTATAAGTCATCATATGACCATCCTTTTTCAAAACACATCTTTTAAAATCTTAGATAGATAAAAACATGCAACAAACGGTTATAGACATAAATAAAGAAGCGTACCAGCGGTTCGATGCACTATTTGGATCTTTTGAAGCTAGCTTGAATGGACAAAAGTCAAATCCGTTTCATCAGATTAGACAATCTGCTTTCGAGAAGCTTAATACTTTACAATTCCCAACACTGCGACATGAAGACTGGAAATATACTTCTGTACAGCGTATCTTGAAGCACAAGTACGTTTTGGAAGATACATCCATGACTATTTCATCACTTCCAGAGGTGGCAAAAATGCCGGATGTAGACGCGATAAGATTGGTTTTTGTCAATGGTGTATATCAGTCTCACCTTAGCGATAATCTGAATCAGGTCGAAGGCTTAAGCGCATTCTCAGTAGAGGATGCAATGAACCACGAAGTATATAACAAGGTATTGTCCTCCAGATTAACCAGCGAAGTCGATGAGAATACCAATCCATTCTTCCAATTGAATACTGCTTTTTCGAGGTCAGGCATGTTCATTAATGTGGATAAAAATGTAGTTATAGAAAAACCAATACAAATTGTCCATATCAGCCAATCAGGAGATTCGCCTAAATTGTCAGCACCTCTATTTGTTTTCAATGTAGAGCAAAGTGCAGTTCTCAATGTTGTAGAATCTTACATCTCTACGGAAACAAACAGCGAAAATCCTGTATTGAACACAAGCCACTGCTTTTATAATCTTGCAAAGCAGGCTAAGTGTAATACTTACAAACTTCAGAAGTTGTCTGATGATCATTACCTCATTCACGATATCAAGGCAGATCAAGACAGGGACTCCGTTTTTACTTCATTTACTGCAGATCTTGGAGGCGCGATTATCAGAAATAACATCAATGCCATACATGGCGATGAAAATATTCTGACAAACCTTTATGGCGTTTTACTAGGCCTGGGTACACAGCATGTAGATAATCAGACTTTGATTGATCATGCTAAGCCTCATTGTCAATCCAACGAATGGTATAAGTGCATACTAGACGATAGAGCAAGGGGCGTATTTAATGGGAAAGTCATGGTAAGACAGGATGCTCAGAAAATCAATGCTTTTCAACAGAATAATGCTTTGATTTTATCAGATACTGCCCGTATGGACGCCAAGCCTCAGCTAGAAATCTTTGCGGATGATGTGCGGTGCAGCCATGGCGCTACAATAGGGCAAATAGACGAGGATGCTGTCTTTTATCTCAGGAGCAGAGGATTATCCAGAAGGGATGCTATGTTGATGCTTCAGTTGGCCTTCCTTCAGGAAGTTACGGACTTTATTGAGCATAATGGAATCAGGGATTTTATGGTCAATAATATCGTATCATCCTTTGAAAAAATAGTATAAAATGGAAGCTTTCGATGTGGATACGACAAGTATGAAGAATAGAATAGGAGAGAGGAGGAAAGATTTTCCTATACTGCAGCGTCAAATGAATGGCAAGCCTTTGGTTTTTTTAGATAGCGCTGCTTCTAGTCAAAAACCGGATGTGGTCACCTCTGCCATTAAGTCTTATTATGACAAGACTCACGCCAACGTCCACAGAGGTGTATATCAACTTAGTCAAGAGGCTACAGATGCTTTTGAAAAGTCTAGAGCGACTATTCAGTCTTTCATCAATGCAAAGCATAGCCACGAAGTTATTTTTGTTAGAGGTTGTACGGAGGGTATTAATCTTGTAGCGTCTAGCTATGGAGATGCGTTTATTCGTGAAGGTGACGAAGTCATTATCACAACCCTTGAACACCACAGTAATATTGTCCCATGGCAAATGGTGTGCGAAAAAAAAGGAGCCAACCTAAAAGTTGTTCATGTCGATGAGGCCGGGGAAATAGACTTAGATGATTATAAGTCCAAGTTATCGTCCAAAGTCAAGATGGTAGCTGTCAATCATATTTCTAATACACTGGGTACCATTAATCCAGTAAAGCAAATGATTGATATGGCGCATGAATTAGATATACCTGTTTTGGTAGACGGTGCTCAGGCCACCCCGCATATGAAAATAGATGTTCAGGCCTTGGATGCTGATTTTTATGTCTTTTCAGGACACAAGATGTACGGCCCGACAGGAATTGGAGTGTTGTATGGGAAAGAACATTGGCTGAATAAAATGCCACCTTATCATGGAGGTGGAGAAATGATCAAGACCGTAACTTTCGAGAAGACTACATACAACGAGCTACCTTTCAAATTCGAAGCTGGTACACCTAATATTGCAGATAGTATTGGATTGGCAGCGGCCGTAGATTATATTGGAGAAATAGGTCTAGATGTTATCAGTGAGCATGAAAATGATTTATTAAACTACGGTACCGATCTTTTGTCAAGCATTGAAGGCATGAGATTTATCGGTACGGCTAAGGCTAAGGCCGGCGTGATTTCTTTCCTGGTAGGAGATATTCACCCTTATGATATAGGCACCTTATTGGACAAGCAAGGTATAGCCGTAAGAACAGGCCACCATTGTACACAGCCTTTAATGGATCATTATGGGATTCCCGGTACAGTAAGAGCCTCATTTGGCCTTTACAATAATATGGAAGATTTAGATAGACTTTATGAGGCATTGACAAGAGCTGTCAATATTTTGAGTTAAGAGTTAAAATATTATGTCAGATATTAATAAAAAACAAGACGAACTAATAGAAGAGTTCAAGTTCTTCGATGACTGGATGGACAAGTATGAGTACATCATAGAGATGGGTAAGACCTTACCGCTGATTGGAGAACAATATAAAACGGAAGATTACATCATTAAAGGGTGTCAGAGTCGTGTTTGGTTGCATGCTGATATGAAAGGCGAGCATGTCCACTTTACGGCGGATAGTGATGCCATAATTACTAAAGGCATCATCGCACTTTTAATTAGAGTGTTGTCAGGAGAGAAGGCTAGCGATATAGCTAAAGCAGATCTCTATTTTATAGACAAAATAGGATTAAAGGAGCATTTGTCTCCGACTCGATCTAATGGCTTATTGAGTATGCTCAAGCAGATGAAGATGTATGGTCTGGTAGCAGATAGTAAAGGTTTAGTAGATGGATAAGGAAAGTATAAAGCAGTCAATGGTCGAAGCCATCAAGACGGTCTATGACCCTGAAATTCCTGTGGATGTCTATGAACTTGGGCTTATATATACTTTGGATATAAATGATGAAGGTATTGTAGATTTAGAGATGACGCTGACTTCGCCAGCATGTCCTGTGGCAGAATCTCTTCCCATGGAAGTTGTAGAGAAAATAATGACCGTCGATGGTGTCAAAGATGTAAATATGCAAGTCGTATTTAAGCCGAGATGGACTAAAGATAGAATGAGTGAAGAGGCAAGGTTTGCTTTAGATATGATGTAATGGAAAAGAAAATTAGTTATGAAGATTAACGCTATTGATGAGTATGGATTAAGAATATTACTTCAGATCGCTAAATCTGATCCGGATGAAGGTGCTACGATAGCGGCTTTAAGCGATTTAGAGGGTTTGTCCAATGCTTATGTTGCAAAAATAACTAGAACACTCAAGGCCGGTGGATTGATCAATAGTACGAGAGGCCATAAGGGCGGATATGTACTAGCTATTGATCCAAAAACCATAACCATCAAAATGGCTTTACGTGCTTTAGGTGGAGCGCTATATGATCCGTCTTTTTGTGCTAGCCACTCCGGTGAAAAAAAATTCTGTAACAATTCTGTTGACTGTTCTATTCGTTCGCTTTGGAGAATGGTGCAAGCTACCGTAGATTCTGTCCTGGAAGAGGTGACCATATACGACTTGATGAGTAGCGAAGCATCCTCACACCACAAACTTCAATCAATCATGGATAAAGCTTTGGCTTAGAACCTTCCAGTATGTCGCTGCAGACCACCTTCTTTTCATATTATAGTCACATTTCCTCTCATGTTATTGGGTGTATTTCATTTTGTCGCTTTGGGCATCACCCTTCGGGTCGCTACGTTTCAGGGCTCCCTAAACGGTCGGCCTCAGCTTCGCTATTGCTACGCTGAGTCTGGCTTCTGCGTCGCCACCCTTACACATCGCTGATGCAATACCCGAAAAAACGACATTTTGAAATGCACCCCATCTTATTTTAGTGTTTTCTACCTATTTCGGAATTAAGTCAACTTACCTTATATTGATTTATTCACATAGCACCATTCACCAGGCTGCAATTGATCTATGGTATAATTACCTATTTTAGTGCGAATGAGCCTGAGGACCGGATGTCCCACTTTAGCAAGCATTCGCCTTACCTGCCTGTTTTTACCTTCACTAATAGATACTTCCATGTAGCTGACGGGTATTGACTTTCTGTAGCGTATAGGTTTGCCAGGGTAGTGCACGATATCTGGAACAGTGTTTAGCAATTTGATTTTAGCAGGTGCACATTTGTGATCTTTTTTATTAACCCTAATGGTAATACCGCTTTCCAATTGTTGAATGGCTTCCATATTAGGTTCGCCTTCCACTGCTAGAATATAGGTTTTGTACTGTTTGGCTTTAGGTGATTGAATTTGCGTTTTATGATTACTATCGTTGGTCAGTAATATCAGGCCTTCACTATCCTTATCCAGCCTTCCAACAGGGTATACTTTTGGCGGAATGCCCGGAATGTCTGCCAGGCATTTGTCATCCGGACTTTCAGGGGTAAATTGTGACAAATAGTCAAAAGGCTTATAGAGCAATATGTAAATGTGTTGATCAGACATTGAATCTAAAGTGCATGACATCACCGTCTTTCACTACGTATTCTTTGCCCTCTACTGACATTTTACCGGCCTCCTTTACAGCAGCCTCAGATTTGAATTGAATAAAGTCTTGAAATGCTATGACCTCTGCCCGGATAAATCCTTTTTCAAAATCCGTGTGAATGACGCCGGCAGCGCCCGGAGCTTTGGTCCCTTTTGTAATGGTCCATGCTCTCACTTCCTTTTCACCCGCAGTGAAATATGTGATGAGGTTGAGAATACTATAGCAAGCTAAAATAAGCCTATTAACACCCGGCTCACTCAGTCCCATGCTTTCTAAAAACTCTTGACGATCTTCTTTGCTGTCCAATTCTGCGATTTCTGACTCTATACCTGCACAAATCAAGATCATTTCAGCATTTTCATCTTTGATGGCTTCTTTGAAGGCCTCTGTGTAGCTATTGCCATCTATGACTGCCCCTTCATCTACGTTACAAGCATAAATAACAGGCTTGGCAGTCAATAGCATCATATCATTTAGTAGTGCTTGCTCGTCTTCCTCTACATCAAGTGATCGCACAGGATTGCCACCTTCGATGTGGTTCTTTATCGTATTTACGAATTCAACAATGCGAATGGCTTCTTTATCGCCGCTTTTTGCTGCCTTTTTGGCTTTGTCAAGCTGCTTAGTGACGGTTTCCAGGTCTTTGAGCATAAGCTCGGTGTCGATGATCTCCTTGTCTCTCACGGGGTCTACACTGCCATCTACGTGGACAACATTATCGTCTTCGAAGCACCTCACAACATGGACTATGGCATTGACTTCTCTTATATTTGCTAAAAATTGATTGCCGAGCCCTTCACCCTGACTGGCACCCTTTATTAATCCTGCTATATCTACAATCTCTACAGTCGTAGGCAAGACCTTCTGAGGATTCACCAATGCTGCTAATTGATCCAGTCTGCTGTCGGGAACTGTGATGATTCCCACATTCGGTTCTTTAGTGGCAAAGGGATAATTCGCAGCTAAAGCCTTTGCAGATGTTAATGCGTTGAACAAAGTTGACTTTCCGACATTAGGTAATCCGACGATACCACATTTGAGTGCCATAATTCAGTGTATTTTATAATTTGGGTGCAAAGATAATTTTTATCTTTAATCTCTATGTACAAAATAAAAACAGACTAGTTGAATCATTTAGCACATACATTTTTGTCATTTGATCGTGAAGATATTCTTCCCGGTAATCTCTTCTGTGATATGATGTCAGCAGCTGAAGTGAAAGCACTGCCTGACCATCTTCAAAATGGTATTCGGATTCACCGTTGGATAGACCAATATACGGATAGTCACCCTGTGATCCTGGCGCTCAATAGATTACTGGCGGATGATCTTGGTCGATATGCCTCCGTCGCATCTGATATTTATTTTGACCATTTCCTTTCGACGAAGTGGACAACTTTTTCTGATAAGGAGCCATTGGATGCTTTTTGTAAAAGACAATACGTTTTTATCAAGAATGCCTTGCCTTATTTACCAAAGAGAATACATCACGCGATAGGAGATATGATGGCTCATGACTGGCTCATGTCATTTGGTCAGAGGAGTAGTCTGGAGATCACCTTTGACCACCTGAGTCGACGAGCTAAGTTTGACAATAATTTTGGTCAGGCTAATGCTATTCTCGATAAGAAATACTTTGAAATAGAGGCTGCATTCATGGAGTTTTTCCCGGAGTTAACCGCTTATACCAAGCTGCGTCTTGAAGAGATTCAAGTGTAGACTATCTGATGTGACGTAAAATCGCCAGGTCTTACCCTTCGAAGTGTAAGCTTAATGTAAATGCTCTACTATACACTTTATCCAAAACAGTGGACGTAGATAGGTTTTGATTGTAGATAACTGTGTTTGCCAAACCCTGAGAAAACTTCAGCTCCGGTGAGAAGATAAAATATGGGAAAAAGAATTGGAAACCAAAGCCAACTTCAAGTGCAAAATCTGAAGGCGCTATCCTTACCAGGGATCTCTCCAGACGCGTACGTGACTGACTGGACACGTCAAAAGCATATTTAATACCTCCGAGGACAAACATCTTCATATCATTGTACGCATCGGATTTGTATCTGAATTGAAGCGGTGTTTCCACAAAAACCGGATCTAGCTTACGTTCGAAGTCAGGTCTGTCAGCAGTAGGAATGACATAATTCAAATTTCTCGTCGCAAAGCTCAGAGTGGGCAAAAACCTGATATCAAAATAATTACCGATTTTCAAGTTGGTGACGAGACCCAAATTTAATCCTGGGCCGCGGATGGACTCTATCCGTGTGACATCACTTTCCTCGAGAAATTGCTGCGACCTGAAGACATTGTAATTGGAAGTGTTGTAGGCCAATGTGATACCAAAGTAATATTGCTTGGCTTTAAAACTTTGATAATTGAAGTTTGATCCTCCATAATTTTGAGCTGACAAACCCGTACAGAAGCCAAAAATCACTAGTATGGCTATTAGTCTCATCATTTTGTACCTGTGTAAATACTGCATATTCCCAAAGTTAAAGGCTTCCACGTGCAATTTTTGAAGCCTTCTTTTTCCAGTAATTCTGTGAATTGTCTACCATCCGGAAAGGCCTGAACAGACTCATATAAGTACCTGTAAGCTTTCGGATCTTTGGACGTAATCCTTCCAATAAAAGGTAGAACGTTCTTAAAATAAAAATGGTATAATTGCTTGAGAGGAAAAATGCGAGGCTTTGAAAATTCAATGACGATAAGCAGGGCCCCGGGTTTCAAAACCCGATAAATCTCTGATAAGCCCTTGCTTACATTCTCAAAATTACGTACACCAAAGGCAACTGTGACCGCATCTACTGATGAGTCTTCAAATCTAAGATCTTCGGAATCACCCAGTTCTAGAGATATGGTTTCTCCTAATGCTTTTTTATCAATTTTTTTGCGTCCGATATCGAGCATCTCTTGAGCAATATCAACGCCGATAATCTGCTTGACATCAATCCGCTTAGCTGTCTCCAAAGCTAAATCTGCTGTACCGGTAGCGATATCTACGATCAGTTCTAGTGGTTCATGGCTCTTAAGTTCTTTGATGGCTTTCCTTCGCCACGAGCGATCTATACCGAGTGACAGGAAGTGATTTAAGAAGTCATAGTAAGGGGCAATCTTATTGAACATTCTGGAGACCTGACCCTTTTTACTTTCTTCCTTTTCGTTATATGGTGTTACTTCTTTCAATTGTATGCTTTGTAAATCCCTGAATTTGACCGCAAAAGTAACATAAGTTATGAATATATGTTTGGGTATAGTTTGTTCAGTGTCAAATTGTTTCTTTTATTATTGTCGGCTTTGCCCTTCTCTACAAAGCTCAATGTGTACTAAATACTTTGCCAATTTTGGTATAGCTCCGCTGATCAACGTCACCCGCCCCGAAGCACTGATACAATTTGAAATGAACAATAAAATTGAACCCGCATTATGCATTAGCGATTTCTATTACGGCTTAAAATCGACGAAGGAGATTCACGAACGCAAATAAAGAAAACAAAACAGCGTGAGTAAATGGCTTCAAAATAAGGCGCTTTGCTTGATTTCGCTCATTCACCATAGGGGTGACTATGATTCAATCGCGAAATCACTTATTTTATCGCCATTGAAACCCTCACTACGAAACCCTAGTGCATAATGCCGGTTGAACCAATTATGTGCAATTGGTCGACGACCTTCTTGACGACACTTATTTCATCATGACATGCTCTGCTGCGTGAGCGATAGGAGCGGCACAACCGCAGGGCGTACAGCGGATAGCGCGACCCCTCCCCACGCTTTATTTTTTAATAAATTGGTATAAACTCGCACTGGGGAGGGGGCACGCCCAAAGTCAAATTATTAAATAGAGAGGGCTAATCTATGCAAGACGTCATCAAATTTCTGATGATTCTCCAAACATCTATCACTAATAAAGACATTGCCTTTCAAACGTCAAAAGCCGGGTTGAAATCAAATTAGAAAATATTTGATATGTGCACTTTCATTTTGTATCTTTGCATGCGTTTTTGACGGTAGATATTACAAAAGAAACGTATATTAATTATTTGATTATTTAAAACACAATATGTCAACGAAAAAGATAATACCGGTCAATATAGAGGAGCAGATGAAGTCGGCCTATATTGATTATTCAATGTCTGTTATCGTATCCCGGGCGCTACCCGATGTGAGAGATGGTATGAAGCCGGTGCATCGCAGGGTGCTGTATGGAATGCATTCGCTGGGATTGACCTATAATAAAGCACATAAGAAGTCAGCGAGAATAGTAGGGGAGGTGCTCGGTAAGTATCACCCGCACGGTGACTCCTCAGTTTATGACACCATGGTAAGGATGGCTCAGGATTGGTCACTAAGGTATCCTCTGGTGGATGGCCAGGGTAACTTTGGGTCTATGGACGGTGACTCTCCGGCAGCGATGAGGTATACAGAAGCAAGGCTGAGAAGAATATCTGACGATATACTTGCGGATATAGATAAGGAGACTGTTGACTTTGCGCTCAACTTTGATGACACACTAGAAGAGCCGACTGTATTACCGTCAAAAATACCTAATCTATTGGTTAATGGTGCATCTGGTATAGCCGTGGGTATGGCGACCAATATGTTGCCTCACAATCTATCCGAGGTTATAGATGGTATCAACGCGACAGTGGATAATCCGGAGATCACGACAGAAGGGCTCATGCAGCACATCAAAGCGCCTGACTTTCCTACGGGAGGTACTATATACGGTGTAGAAGGCGTGAAAGAAGCCTTCGAGACTGGGCGTGGTCGAGTGGTCTTAAGAGCTAAAGCGACCATTGAAAATGACGGCAACCGCGATATTATCATTGTCAATGAAATACCTTATCAGGTCAATAAAGCTCAGCTTATCGTCAAAATAGCTGAGCTGGTACAAAACGAGAAAATAGTCGGTATCTCCGACGTCCGTGACGAATCAGATCGCAATGGTCTACGTATTGTCATAGAGCTGAAAAGAGATGCGATCGGAAAGGTAATCCTCAGCCAGCTATATAAGTACACGCCGCTACAAACATCATACGGCGTCAATAATGTTGCTCTGGTCAATGGACGACCTATGACGCTCACACTGAAGGACATGATTGAGGAGTTCATCAAGTTTAGAGTGGAGGTCATAGTCAGAAGAACGCAGTATGAACTGCGCAAAGCTGAAGAAAGGGCTCATATCCTGGAGGGCTTATTAATAGCGCTGGATAATCTCGATGAGGTGATCGCGCTGATACGTGGCTCTCAGACACCTGAAGAAGCGCGCACGGGATTAATGTCAACATTTAACTTGAGTGAGATCCAGGCCAGAGCCATACTTGATATGCGTCTGCAGCGATTGACAGGACTGGAAAGAGACAAGATCAAGGAAGAATACGAAGGACTCCTCAAGAAGATCGAATACTATAAATCCATATTGGCCAGCGAAGAGCTTCAGCGAGAGATCGTCAAAGAAGAACTGGTCGAAGTCAAAGAAAAATATGGTGATGAACGACGCACAGATATCATGCATGCTGACGGAGAGATCAGCATCGAAGATATGATTCAGGATGACGAAGTAGTGGTTACTATTTCTCACTTGGGGTATATCAAGCGAACAAAGATATCAGAGTATAAGACGCAGTCCAGAGGAGGAAGAGGCTCTCGCGGGTCGAAGACACGCAATGAGGACTTCATTGAGCATATATTTACCGCGACTTCGCACAATTGGTTGCTGCTCTTCACCGAGCAGGGTAAGTGTTTCTGGGTGAGGGTCTATGAAATACCCGAAGCATCTAAAGGGTCTACGGGCAGAGCCATTCAAAACATCATATCGATTCCTCAGGATGACAATGTGAAAGCATATATCATTATCAAGGATTTGATGGATGAAGACTTTATCAACAATAATCATATCGTTTTCTGTACGAGGAATGGTATCATGAAGAAGACCCTGGTAGAAGAGTTTTCCAGGCCGCGAACCAATGGTATCAATGCCATCACAATCAAAGACGGTGACCAGCTCCTGGAAGCAAAGCTCACTAATGGTACGAACGATATTGTCATAGCAAACAAGGTCGGGCGCGCTATACGCTTTAATGAATCGGCCATAAGATCTATGGGAAGGACAGCAGCCGGTGTCAAAGCTATAACGCTTAATGGAGCTAAAGACGCTGTGGTAGGCATGGTATGTATAGATCCGGAAGATAAGGCCACTACTCTCCTCGTAGTCTCTGCAAAAGGTCAGGCTAAACGCTCAATCCTTGATGACTATCGCATCACCAATAGAGGTGGTAAAGGTGTAAAGACTATGAATATCAGTGATAAGACCGGAGATCTCATAGCTATAAAAGGTGTACTGGAGGAGGATGACTTGATGATAACAAATAAATCTGGTATCGTCATCAGGATACACGTCAGTGATATCAGAGTCATGGGACGTGCGACATCAGGCGTAAGAGCCATTAAACTTTCTAAAGGTGATGAGATAGCAGATGTTACTGTAGTCCACGAAAGAGAGGAAGATGATGTTGCCGAAAGCGAACATCACGGAGAGGAAGAGTAAATAAAAACACTTAGTATTAGCATTGAGGATTTTGTAAACAATTTGTATTTTGCTCCGTCTTAATAGTATTAGCAAGTATGTAAGAAATTTCTAACTCAAAAAAATCATATAGAATATGCTACGATTTAAACTATCGGTTTTATTGATTTCAGCTCTTTTGTTTTCTGTAGTTGGAGAGGCACAAACAGCAAAAAGAGATTTAAGAAACGCTAAAAGAGCGTTGTCGAGCTTTGGTCTTGATCCATCAGGCAACAGCGCAAAGTTAGTCGAGGCTAAAGACCTAATAAATGGTGTAATCACAGACGATGAATATAAAGATGACTTCAACGCCTGGTACATCAGGGGAAACATCTACAATGAGATGGTGAGTCAAGACATGGTCCAACAAAGCTTAGACCCTAACTATAAGCCTAAGTTTCCGGATGCGCCGGTCATAGCCTTTGACTCATATATGAAGGCTTATGATCTTGCCGAGAAAAAATGGCACCAAAGAGATGCGGCTCAAGGTTTATCAGATGCAATGAACGGTATTTTGAGCAAGGGTTTTCAAGAGTATCAAGCAGGTGAGATGGATAATGCCTACTCTAGCTTCAAATCTGCTCTGGATGCCCACTACATTATCGAGGAAAACGGCAAAGCTTCACCATTTGCAGACGAAGAAGAACTTAATAATCAAATTTACATAGTAGCAGTCACAGCATTTAGCTCGAATAATCTGGATGCTGCCGAAGATTACATTGGAAAGTTGCAAGACAATGGCGTAGACAAGCCGGAGTTGTACGACTTCCTTTTTAAGATTTATGCAGAGAGAGGCGATATGGAAAAAGGGAAAGAGTACCTTCAAGAAGGTCGTGAAAAGTATCCTGAAGATGTCAACCTTCTATTCTCAGAGATCAATGTGGCACTACAGGAGGGTAAACTGGATGACTTGGTGAATGCTCTTAATATTGCTATAGAAAAAGAGCCGGACAATCTTACACTTTACTCCACGCTTGGTAATGTTTATGACAATTTAGTACAGATAAAGGAGGACCCTGAAGAAAAAGAAATGTACTTCAATAAGGCCAAGAAAACCTATGACAAGGCATTGGAGTTGGATCCAAACCACTTCGAGACCACCTATAGCCTCGGCGCATTGTATTTCAATAAAGCGGCGATCATGACACAGGAGTTAGCAGCTTTAGAGGAAGACTTCAGCGCAGCCGGTCTGAAAAAATTTGAAGAACAGCAAAAAAGAGTTAATGAGATTTTTGAGGTGGCTTTACCTTACTTTACAAAAGCTGAAGAATTAAAGCCTGACGATAGAAATACACTTCTGGCACTCAAAGAAATTTATGCTCGTATGAACGATCTGGAAAAATCAAACATGTATAAAGAAAAACTTGAAAGTCTGGAATAGACCTACGAGTTCACATATCTAAAATGTATCAAAAAAGTCCTTTGGTTTTTACCGGGGACTTTTTTTATTGTCCAGGTTTTGGGCGTGTCCTTGCGGACCGGGCTATCCGCTTGTATTCCTGGCTGTCTCATGGGCAGTCACAAGATGTATGATGGCTTCCTCCGGTCGCCCCCATACATCTGTTCCTGCTTACCATTCGTCAGCCACTCATATCGCTACTATCCCTCACGCAAAGAATCAGTTGTCAGTTGTCGGTTGCGAGTTACGCGTTGCGAGTTGTTTACGCTTCGCTGTTTAATGTTTGAGATGCGCTTCGCTTTCTCAAACGTTTACGCTGCGTGGACTTTATCCACTCCGCTGTTTATGCTTGAAGATTACTGTAAGCTTTCAAGTTTTTTGGGATAAAAGCTCCTTACTAACAAACTGCAGAAAAAT
>SLDF01000040.1 GCA_007125435.1 Saprospiraceae bacterium | reverse complement strand
GATGGTAAAACCAATAAGTCATCAACCTATATGGATATGATGGGTAACAAAATAAAGTTATTGGTAGATGCTGATGATGTAGAAGTAGATGATTCTAATCTGAATTTTGAGAAAACCGGAGAAACAAAGATGATCAATGGTTTTAAAACACATCAGTATGTTGTTAAGATCAGTGATGACGGTGTTGGACAAGGAGAGTTTGTGATGTATGTAGCAGAGGATATTAAACTAGACAATGTATCTCTTGGAAATAATATGACGACCTCTAAAATCAAAGGGGCTCCGCTAGAAATGAAAATGAATATCCAAGGCATGACGATGGAATACACTTTAAAGAAAATAGAAGATAAAGTTCCTGCAGGTGCATTTGATGAGCCATCCGGCTACAAAGAAATGTCAATGGAGGAATTCCAAAAAACAATGGGAGGAATGGGCTTCTAATCAATCAGCTGTTCATCAACCTCTAAAGAGAAATAGAAAAGCCTCTATTCGTCATCAGTGGCGTAAGAGGCTTTTTCTTTTTGTTAATACCCAAGTATTTGAAGCATAGACTCCACGTCTTGTTCGGGAAATAGCTCTTTATGGACAAGGCGACCTTCATCAACCTGATCAACAATGACATGACGAGGGGAGGGGATGAGGCAGTGTTTTATACCACCATAACCACTCAGAGCATCTTGATATGCCCCTGCATGAAAAAAGCCAAGATATAGTCGTTCCCCTTTGTTGACCTTTGGTAAATATACCTGATTGATATGTGTCTCTGAATTGTAATAATCCGCATTATCACAAGAAAGTCCACCAATATTGACTCTATGATACTCTCTATCCCAATAATTGACAGGAAGGAGAATAAACCTCTCATTGATACCCCATGCATCAGGTAGCGTATTCATTAAAGAATTGTCTACCATGTACCAAAGCTCAGCATCGTTTTGCTGCTTCTGACCAATGACGGAAAAGAAAAAAGCGCCACTTTCTCCGACAGTATACTTGCCAAATTCTGTAAAAATATCCGGTTCAGGGATTTCCTCTTCTTGACATGCTTCCTTGATCAGCCTTACGATCTCAAGAATCATGTATTCGTAATCATACTCAAACCCAAGAGAATTTTTAATGGGTAAGCCACCGCCTATATTTATGCTGTTTAGGGTAGGGCACTCACGTTTTAACTGACAATAAACTTTTATACCTTTTTTTAGCTCAGACCAGTAATAGATGGTATCTTTTATGCCTGTATCAACAAAGAAATGCAACATACGTAGTCGAAACTTAGAATTGACAGCAATTCTTTCCCTGTAAAAATCAACCACGTGGGACTGTCTTATTCCAAGCCTACTGGTATAAAATTCAAAATTGGGTTCTTCCTCAGTAGCCATCCTAATACCAATATCCGCAGGGCCATCTAGATATTGATCAAAAACATCAGGCTCGTCTACATTATCAAAAACAGGAATAACGTTAAACTTTCTTTCATTTGCAAGTGCAGCAATTCTTTGAATGTAGGGGAGGGTTTTAAATCCATTATTTATAATAATTGTACCTTCTGGTATAACGTTTTCCTTATCGAGCCGTCTGATCAAATCAATGTCAAATGAAGATGAAGTCTCAATCTGAGTATGATGCTTCATCACCTCATTGACGATATGTTTAAAATGAGAGCTCTTTGTACAATATGCATAATAATAGGTGCCATTGTAATTCGTTTGATCCATGGCCTTCTTAAAGTAATCACGAGCTTTTTTAATTTGATGGCCAATCTTTGGCAAATAGGTTAACCTTAACGGCGTGCCATATTGATCCAATAACGCCTGCAGATTTATTTGATGAAAGTTAAGATTGTTTTCATCTAAAGAGAATCCATCTTGTGGCCAATAAAACGTTTGATCGACAAGATCAAAATATGTATTCCTCATGTATGATTGTATTCATTTCTCATTTCTGCGCAAGAGGTATGAGCTTTCCTTTTTTTATTTGATGTGGGTAAAGATAAGAACTCGTCATCTTGTTAAGCAAAATAGTTTCACAATATTTTAGTGCCATTGCATATATCGCAATACTGTAGGAAGAGTGTCTTCATTTTATCTACTTAACATAATATATATTATGTAACATAAGTAATATAAATTAAATACAAGAACAAATAAATTGTTGTCAGAATTAAAAAACAAACTATACAGGAAAAAGAAGCATAATAGTGTTAAACTCGTATTAAGATATATTTATCAAAGACAATATAATCATGGCCTAACAAAGCAAATCTCCTCAGAATTAATATTTTTGCTTTGTCAAACGATTTAAGACTAATCATTATATGAATGAAATATAATTTAACAAGCTGCTTGTTTTCTCTTGTATTGTTTTTGGCTATAATTGAGGTTAGCTACGCAGACACATTACACGACAGAGCTTTACCAATTGATTCATTACCATTTGAAATCGACAAATCAAAGCGATTACCGGATTTTGAATTAGACGAGAAAAAAGAAGGAACTTTTGTAACTGGATTGCCAAGGTTTGAATTTGACCCTATACGAGGATTCGGTGTTGGTGGTAATTTGTTTCTATTTATTAATAATACTAAGGATGATCCTTTTTTTGAATACACACCATATCGACACAGCATAAGCACTGAGTTTTTCATATTTGAAAATGGTCGTGTGCGATATGCATTGAACTACGATGCACCATATATTTTCAATACCAAGTGGAGACTACGCGTCGATGCCGTTTTGTGGGAGGATCCTAATGCTCAATACTGGGGAATCGGCAGAGAGTCCCTTCAGCCATTAAGATTTAGAGATAAGCGTACACAAGAAGTTAGAGACTTTGACAAAGTAGCTGACTATGAAGAAAACCTAGCTATTGCAGAACTGGGAAATGATGGTAGGTTTTACACAGATTTTCATTACAATCACATTTATCAAAGTGAGCAATTATACAATTTGCTATTGGAGCGAACTTATCTTGGAGGCAGATTGAGATTGATGTTTGGCTATGAAATGCTATTCACAAATTTCAGGTCTTATAACGGCCGAAGTGCTGAGGAGGCATTTACTTTAGATGGTGAAGAGGTTCCGGCTATTAATAACCCTACCCTATTGGATGAGCAAATCGCTGCCGGCGTATGGGAAAGATTTAACCTTTCAGGTTTTTCAGACAATGATAATTATTACTTTACCAGTATGCTTGCAGGTGCAGTTATTTATGACACTCGTGATTTCGAGCCAGATCCGTCCAATGGCGTTTTCTTACAATACTCTCACGAATACTCGCCTTCCTGGCTAGGTTCTGATTTCAACTTTAATAAAATGATGATTCAAGGTCAATATGTAGCCACATTAAAGAGATGGCGGCAAAACAAAAGCCGTTTGACATTTGCCGGCTTAGCTGCATTAGGCCATATCTGGGGGTCGAATATTAATTTCATAGAAATGTGGGATTTATCCAGCCAAGCTGAAGCTGGAGGTATTCTAGTTTTGGGCGGTGCAAGGTCTTTAAGAGGATTTAGAGAAGCTAGATTTCTCGCCCCTACAGTTGCTCTTATAAACTTAGAAATGCGTGCCAGATTTTACAGTTTTCGTCTTTTAAAGCAGCATATAGCTTTAGGTGCAAACGTCTTTTATGATGCCGGAAGTGTTTGGGATAATATCACAGACATCAATCTAAGGCAATGGAAAGGCGCGCCGGGAATTGGTGGTCGTATAGCATGGAACCAGTCAACCATACTCAGACTTGATTATGGTATAAGCAGTGAAGGTTCACAATTTTTCTTTGGATTCGGTCACATCTTTTAATTCTTACCATTAGGCAATCATTTTAGAAGTTTTTTTTAATTATTATAAAATGTTTTACACAGATAATGCTCAGTTGACCCATCTCTCCTACTTCACTGCTTTAAAAAGCGATGATGAGGCATCTCTTGATATAGAGTCATACCCAATTAAAGTGCTGTCTCAGAACGAAGGCTCTAATATACTGTTTACCAATTGGGTAACTAATCGGTTTTCTAGAGAAGAAATATACGGTATAAACCTTGTAGATGACAGCTCACAGTTGCGCAATCTTATCGGGGAAACATTTGATCAACCAGATGCATTTTTAGACCATAGCAGGTCAATTGTTGAGTCCTATCTCAGGCTCCTACAACCCGATAGCGCCCATTTAGTTATTGCAATTATCAACAATATATTAATCGATGATGAGCTTTGTCAAGGTCTCATCATTGGTGTACCTGATGACATCTCACCTTTTTTAAGCGAACAAGTCTCTGATGACATGGGCATACCTATCGTCAGCCATGGTTTCCCATTGACAAACCTTAGTTATGGTGCGCTTGTTTTGCATACTTTTAAAGATGACGGCTATAGGGTAAGTCTAAAGCAAGCATTCGGAAAAAGCGTAGAAATGAGCCACTTAAAGAATGATCTTTTGCAACTTCGTCCTATTGAAGATCCATTTCATCAGACAAAGTCCTACTTAGACATGTGCAGTTCATTTGTAAAAGAGCGTCTGAGTGACGAGCCCGGCATTAATAAAGTAGACAAAGCTGAGATTCTTAATAAGTCTATATCCTACTTTAAAAACGTCGAGACCTTTAATGAGGAATCTTTCCTTGATGAGGTCTTACCTGATGAAGATGTATCCTCAGCCTTCAAGCAGTATAGCAACAGCTACAAAACTGAAAAGCAAATTGAAATACCCGACTCATTTGATGTTTCACAACATGCGGTAAAGAAAAGTCAAAGGGTATTC
>SLDF01000060.1 GCA_007125435.1 Saprospiraceae bacterium | reverse complement strand
TGATAGACAGCACTAAATTAACCATAGCTCAAGCGGGAACATTAAAACTAGATGGGGGTGCTATGTTTGGTGTAGTACCAAAGTCTCTATGGAGTAGAAAAAAAGATGCAGATGAAAAAAACCTCTGCACCTGGGCCATGCGCTGTCTTATTGTAGAGCGTGGATCCCATATCATACTGATCGATACCGGTATAGGAAAAAAACAAGGCGATAAGTTCATGAGCCACTTCCACCCGCAAGGACCAGATATCTTGCAGGCTGTGATCAATGCAGGATATCAACCGGATCAAATCACAGATGTACTGCTGACACACTTGCATTTTGACCATGTCGGTGGCGCACTCATGATAGATGATCAAGGCAGGACGGTACCAACCTTCCCGAATGCAACGTATTGGTCTAATAAAAGACACTACGACTGGGCCTACAACCCCAATCCAAGAGAAAAAGCATCATTTCTCAAAGAAAACTTTGTGCCACTAAGAGAAGAAGGTGTGCTAAACTTTGTAGAAGAAGGAGACCGCGTAGACTGGATAGGTGGCATTCAATTACAGTTTGTTTATGGCCATACAGAAGCCCAGATGTTGCCCATTATTCCTTATATGGATAGGAAGATCATTTATTGTGCCGACCTCATGCCGTCATCAGATCACCTGGGCTTGCCCTATGTAATGGCTTATGATATCAGACCACTAGACACCATCAAAGAGAAAGAAGCCATCATCCAAGAAGCGCTCAGTGAAGAACATATTCTCTTTTTTGAGCACGACGAAACAATAGCTGCAGGCACTTTGCGCATTGGTGATAACGGCAAGTTATCCATAGATACAGCTATTGACTTCTAGAGATTAACCTATTAAAAATACACTAGATTTTATCAATTGCCGGCTCCAGGATGATGTCGTACGTTGTCGGTGAATATCTCCAAACAGCTCCTGTCAATAGGTCAATCAACCAAAATAATGCGTTTAATAAATTGATGATGGCAACCGGATTAATACTTGTCTGTGGCTGAAACAAAACCGGCTTATAGCCTTCTTTAGATACTTTAATAAAATCACCTTCCATCGCTCTTTTCATTTTTACAGTCGTAGGTGTCCTACCATAGTTAAGACCGTTCATCTCTACTTTTGCATCTGATGGTGTACTGTTTATAGCTATAGTCTGAGTACTACCGGTGAAAATAGTAGCACAACTAGTCAGTAGAAGTGCCATTAAAAAGAAGCCTAAATAAAATTGCAATTTCATACGATTCAAATTAAATATATTTTTGAATTAACGCCCCTTAAAGGTCAAGCGCTGTCCTGTAATTGGCAAAACAGTATCGCCATCATATGCCAAATCACCATTGACAAAAGTAGACAATATTCTACCCCTAAGTTGACGACCTTCAAGTGGTGACCAACCGCATTTGTAATACAAAGAGGATGGCTCTACAAATGTCTCTGCTGATGGATCTACCAGCACCAAGTCCGCAAAATACCCCTCTCTTATGTATCCCCTATCCACAATTCTAAATAAATCTGCAACAGCATGACTCATCTTATCTACCATCATCTCAGGAGATATTTTACCACGATGTGCATGATCCATCATCAGTAGTAATGGATGTTGTACCAGTGGCAAACCCGATGGCGCATTAAAGTACGATTGCGCTTTTTCTTGCACTGTGTGAGGTGCATGATCTGTAGCGATCACATCTATCCTTCCGTCTATCAAGGCTTCCCAAAGGGCATCCTGGTCTTGTTTAGTCTTGATCGCCGGATTGCACTTGATCTTATTACCTAGTGTCAGATAGTCCTCCTCTGAAAAGGACAGATGGTGTACACACACTTCCGAAGTAATGAGCTTCTCCGCTCTGTCCATTTCTTTGTCAAAAAGACTCAACTCTTTTTCTGTTGTCAAGTGCAGGATGTGTAGCCTTGTCTGATGTTGCCTCGCCAAATTCACAGCAAATGATGAAGACAAATAGCATGCTTCCACAGATCTGATTAATGGATGTATCTCTGATGGTGCTTTCTCACCGTACTTCTCTTTATAATTTTGTTCATTTTGCCTGACCGTCTCCTCATCCTCACAGTGGGTAGCAATCAATAAGGGACACTTAGAGAATAACTTCTCCAGCGTCACCGGATCATCAACAAGCATATTACCGGTCGACGAGCCCATGAAAGCTTTTATACCGCAGACTTGTCGACCATCTGTTTTTAATACCTCTTCTAAATTATCATTAGAAGCACCCATATAAAATGAATAGTTGGCACTGGAAGTCTTCGATGCGATATCATATTTTGCTTGTAATAGTGATTGCGTGACCGTAGGCGGCTTGGTATTGGGCATCTCCATGTACGATGTCACACCTCCGGCAACAGCGGCTCTCGACTCAGTAGCTATATTTGCCTTATGTACCAAGCCCGGCTCCCTAAAATGAACCTGATCGTCAATCACGCCTGGCAAAATCCAACATCCATTGGCATCTATTTCATCTACTCTACCTTCAGGCGCTTTGACTTGTCCTATGGCTTCTATACGCCCATCGACAATAGAGATATCACCCTCTACCCTATTGTACTCATTAATGATGATTCCATTCCTGATTATTCTCCTCTTCATGTCACAAATATGTTTAAATTTTAGCTCATCCCTACTATCATAGTGGCTAAACATCATTTCTTTTTTATCTTAATTGATGCAATTACTCACACCGAGATGAATGCTACCTACAAGGGAGATAATGACAAGTCATTTAGATCAATTTTTCAGCCTCATACACATTGCCCCTTGCCAAATTTATAAGACCTTAGAATCACATCTTATTTATCCATCTAAAGCCCCCGACAATACTACTACTCAAAAAAACAGCGCAATATTTTCAACAATAAATTGCCAGAATAAAAATAGAGGTTTATATTTGCACTCGCTTAAGAAAATGCACTGGTACCTTAGCTCAGTTGGTAGAGCACAGGACTGAAAATCCTGGTGTCCCTGGTTCGATTCCTGGAGGTACCACGCTTCTTTGCCCCGGCTTCTCGCAAGTCGGGGCTTTTTTTTTAATAAAATACAAACACGCCTTTTTTATCAGAGCATTGGCATCGCATCAATCAGACTCTTCATAGCTACAAAAATAGGCTCTCGGCCTACTGGTGTGGTCACATCATCTTGAAATACATCGTCCTCAGCCAGACTATCCTCTACAAATGCCAATAAATCCTCCTGATCACTATCCTCAAATAAAACGGTAATTCTGTCCTGAAATGATTTAGCTTTTACGCCTTCTAACAACGACCAGTTGCGCTCTTCGGCATTACGCAAGGACTCTCCATCGAGAACTGGCATTTGCTCCACCTTACTTTTTACCGCCAGATAGACACTTGTCGCCAGAAAAAACATATAATCCTGTTCATCCTCTGTCAATACATCAAAGCCATCTCCCAGCAACCAGGCCGCCACATGAGGCTGCGACTCAGCAAAGTCTGACATGACCTTCACGCCACCTTCCGGGTCCATAGCCAGCTGTACATATACAGTATCTATATCTTCTTCTTTTATGATCACCTTATCCATCCGATCGTTCAATTTTAAAACCTCAACAAAAAAAATCTTTTCAAAAATAGCCAAAGGACTCATCCTTCTCAATTAAATAAAAGCCCTCTGACCCTTTCTCCTGGTAGAGTGGCATGAGCAATATGCGGTCTTCCTGACAATGTATCGACCCACTAGCATCCGTGGCCAGTAATGTCCCTTTAGTTATACTTTGAAAATTGCTAAAACCCGGCTCCATCTTAAATCCATCTCCCCTCTTCACCGGGTGAATATACCGCAACCTACTGAGCCGCGGCAGCCCTTCAGCGTATCTTTTTAGTATATCATCGTGTCTGCTCTCAACATCCTCTTCTTGCACTGCACCCGTCTTGCGCATAGCATTAATGAGCGCAGCAATCGCCACATATACCGAATTTATATCTTGATGCTGCCCCACTTCGATACTGATGGCTACCGCAGGTTTACCCAGATGCTTTTCTGACATAAATGAAAGACAGGAGTTTGGCACAGTCTCCATCAAACCCTCTACCACAGGCAAGTATAGCTCAAATGCCAAATCCAGACTCGCACGCTCATGCGCCGGCATACAAAATACACCTCCATCAGCCGACGTCGTATGAAAATCAAGAAATACCACCGGACCTCCCTTGTGTTGCCTTACCTCTTTCAATATACGCTGCCACACAACTTGCAGCTCGGCCTCCTCCTCACACTCGGGTATATTTTGATGGTCTGAGATACGCTCCACAAGCTCCTCTGACCAAATTCGATTCAAATCCTTATCGATGAATCGCTGCCCCAGCTTAGTCGCTCTCAGATTCCCACACAGCCCGATAAATTTTCCCCGGTACACGAAATCCGGCTTCGTGATATGCTCCACCTCAAGCATCTTCACCGCATAATCTATCGCCCGATACGGCATGAACTCATTCCCATGTAGACAGGCCACAGCTATGATCAATGGCCCCTCGACACCATCGTCATAGGTCCCGATTACACGTTTGATTTGTCGCTTGGGATAGGGCTTCACTCGTCGCATACTCATCCATTATTTCGAAGCCAATATATATATAAATACCCAATTAAACCCGCTTTATGAATTAGGGTTTCGTAGTGAGGGTTTAAATGGCGAAAAAATAAGTGATTTCGCGATTGAATCATAGTCAACCCTATGGTGAATGAGCGAAATCAAGCAAAGCGCCTTATTTTGAAGCCATTTAAATCCG
>SLDF01000348.1 GCA_007125435.1 Saprospiraceae bacterium | reverse complement strand
TCCTGCTTCATCGGTCGCGTAGCACTTGAGGCTATGCTCTCTCTTCAGCACTCGTCTAAAGTAAAATTCTCTAAGCTCTAGCACTTTTCAGACGACATCAAGTGTAGCCTTAGGCTATGCGCGTATTTTTTATTCTTCGATCTCACTCAAAATAGCTTCGACTTAGATCATACGACGACTATTTTCAGACTCATTCCGGGGCTCGCTATTCGCTCGGCCTCGATTTCGCAAGGGCTACATCGAGTCTGGCTACGCATTCGCTTCGCCACCCACTCCACAGCGCTGATGCACCGCAGTAGTATAAATACATTCTGAAAAAGGCCTGATAATGTTATGGACATCAAGAACCTATAATTCATTAATATCTTATGACCTTTGTATCCATTATGCTATCTGGTGAGATGGCAATAATGAATATTCCACTATAGTCATCCACATCTATCCTTTCATACTTTTCTTCTCCGATGATATGATTCATGAGGTATGGGTTGGTATCAGAATGTCCTACTACCATAAAGCTGCAAGCATCTGATGACTTTATCCTTTCAGCTAGTTCTACCAACTCATCTTCTTCATAGATTTCTATGTCCTGTTGATTGATATTTGCAAGAGGTGCGATGGTTTTTGTGCACCGCTGATAGTCGGTACTTAAGAATACATCTACAGGCCAATCCTTAAACAATTCAGTAAGTTGATTCACGCGCTCAAAGCCGTCCTCAGTCAAATCGGGATCTTTCGTTTCATTGGTTATTATCTTTTCTGCATGACGCACTAGCACAATAGTTTTTATACATCCATCTTTGGGATTCTCATCTGAGTGTGTTTGGCATGCAGTTAAGGAAATGCATACCCATGCAAATATTAATAATAAAAAGTTGCTATTTTTCATGAGATCAATAATTGAAGTTTAAATAATCGTGTGGTCTTCTTAAGATATCACCAGGTCTGGCCAGGCCTACCTGCCATGAAAAAGATATCCTTGACAAAAAACCACCTCTCTCGTTATAAAAGCGCTCTATATTTTCTGAATTAACAATAGGGATATAGATATTAAACACGTCATTTAGGAAATGGATTCCAATGCCGCCACTGTAAAATATATTCTGGTCAAATGGTGCATTTGGCTGACGTGGCTCCAGACCTGCGGTATATCCACCATCTACATATGGCCTCAATGGTAACCACTTGGGCAATTGTGGCAGATCTGAACTGAGATTAACTGCCATAATATAGCGGTTTGTAATGCCATCGATGAATTGTCTCGTGATTGCATTCTTAAAACCTCCATCAGTGATGGATACTTGATTGGCACCTACACCCGTTGTCATATTTCTGCCAATAAAATTTTGGTCATATCGATAGTCTAATGCGCTATTTCCAAACAGTGAAAAATTGCCTCGTCCATCACCCGGTGTTATGAAACCATGCTTTTGATGAGTATTGATGAGGAATGTACCTGCAAATACCCTCATCCTAAATCTATCGGTTTTATTAATATTGAGTTGCCCTTTCCACTCTGCCCATATCTTTAAGTAGTTTTCATTGCCTTGAGAAGACTCATAGCTCTGTTGTTCCAGAGCAACAATGAACCTGTATGGGTTGTATGCCCTATTATTGACATAAGTGTAACTCATCTCATGGATAAAGGTATGATTGTACCCTTCTTCAAATCTGTTCTGCTCCCATAGACTTATTGATCTCAAGGCCATTATTTGCCTCGAAAATCTAGGGTTTTTTGTTTTTATATCCACTTCAATATTTGGAGTCAACTTTATAAACCGCAGCTCTTGCTCCCTCACGCCGGAATAAAAATACTGAAAGGATTTAGCATGAAGTCCAAGCCTGATATTATTGATGGCTTTATGCTTTACTTTTAAATTGTAGCCTATATCTCCAAAGCCTACTACCCTACCAGAGTTAAGACCTAAAAAGGGACTCACATAATACTCTAATTTCTGAGGAGGAAATGATAAATTATGAATGACTAATCCCGGCATGACGCCATCGCGTTGATTATATCCAATAAAAGGCATAACAAACTGAGTATTCTGAGTCCTATTCTGAAATCCAGTTATCCAGCCAATATTATGAGTATTACGTTTACTGAGGCTGCCTGATTCTATGACATAATGATTATTGGTATAAGTCTTTTCTAATACAATTCTAGAAGGATTGGCTTCATAGTAAATGACTCCTTTTTCTAAAGGAATTTTTATTTGCCCTACATCATCTGTCTTGTGCCATACTATGTCTTCATATTGGTCATCATAGATCAATTTGACATCAACCGGAAAATTAGAAACACTTGTTTGGATGATAATACTATCAGTGTGCTTTGATTTTGACAAGGCAATATCTAAACGGTCGAGATCGGCCCACATGCTATGATAGGTTCCCTGCAAGTCAAAGTCTAAAGCACGATTAAGGCATCTGGCTAAATCTCTATCAACATCCTGCTCAGATATACAAAGCCTGCAGGCTTGATACCATTTATCCCAACTTAGATAGTCTATTAAATATGACATATGTCGAGCAGGCAACCTGTGTTTATAAAACATATAGTCATCAACGGATAAAATCTTAACATCCTGCCCTCGCTTTGGAAGGCTGTGCTGAGCATCCCTTAAGACAAAAGAAAATAAGTCTCTTTCAATAGTATCATTTGTAAACAAAGCCGTAAGTGTGTTTACCTGTTCGACCAGATTGTTGTTTTTCAATATGCTTTCAGCGATTAAAGCTGGAATGCTCTGTTGATAAAATTGGTCAGCTGTAGGCTTAGATTTAAAATAGGGATATAAATAGGCATCAACCAATTTGTATGTAAGTCGAATGACTTGATCTTCTTTTGGCAGCTTATTATCAATAAATATTATTCTGCCGTCAGATTCAAAATGTCTGTCCTTTATACCTTGTGATATTATAGACAAAGCTCGAGGAGGTACAAATCCATAATTTCCCCCAATATATGACCACACTTCATCACAAATACTAAGTATATGCGATAAGTCAGCGCTACTGTCGGCGCAGATATTAAAATCCGTTTCGTGAATAAGAGTATCTGTACATTCATAATCATGCGAGACCCACAAATTGACTTCAGGCATATCCCAGTTAGAGGACGACGTTATGCGGTATGTTTCATGTTTTCCCATCTCATCTGAGCTTCCTGCTTGGTCTTTGGTTAACTCTCCGACATTAGGAACTATGCGATAATTCTCAGGAATTGTGAATGAGACATTTGTAGAACCTTGTTGAAAAACAGGACGATTCCAACCGTTAAAGGATTTATAATCCCAGCCGGAGTTTTCTTTATGGGCAATCCTTGGATACCAATATTGCAAGCGGAAGTTGTCATCTGCTCTGCCTAAACCATTACCTTCTCCAGGTACTTTTAATGTGAAAGGACTTGACACCGTAATCTGTTCATTAGGTAAAAGCGAATTTTTGAGTGTCACTTTGATGATATCCAATTGGCTAGAAGAGACATATGACCATTCCAGGTCTTCATTGCCATCATTAAATTGAAGTGATTTAATACCCCCGATTTTATCCTTCCCAGCCATTTGAAAATCAATATTATTCAATCTCAACTCCTCTTGCGCAAAGACCGTCTGCTTTGTCAAGAAAGCATTTGGCCAGACTTCGATGTATAATGCATCTATGGTGTCAGTAGATAAGTTGATGTAAGACATTTCCCAATGTGCATGCACATAGTGACTATCCGGAATCAATCTTGCCTCGATTTCATAGTCTACTTCGTAATAATTATTATACTTTTGGGAAACTGCTACGTTACATATTAGGCATAAGAATATAAATCCATATTTTTTGTAAATAAAATCAGTAAGCATGTTGCTAGACATTTATAGAAATAGAGTCCTAAGGTACTCGTTTTATCTTATTTTTTGTTTTATTTTGGTACAAACTCACAATGCAATTGGCCAGGTAAATTTTCCCAATGATTACATGGGCCAATGGAAAGGTAATCTAGACATTTATTCCGGTAACAGGCTTATTAAGAAGGTAAATATGTCTTTATTCATCGACTCTACCGTAACAGATCACACTTATATCTACAATATGGTTTACCAGGGCGCCGGAGAGGAACCTGATATCAGAAACTATCTCCTCGTAGTTGTCGATCGCGAATTGGGTAAATTTAAAATTGATGAACAAAATTCTGTAGAATTACCCATGCAGCTATTTGGCAGAAAGCTAGTAAGTAGCTTTGTCGTAGAAGGCTCACTTGTATATTTTCTTTATACCTTGATGGAAGATAAAATCATGGTCGAAGTGATATCAGGGCCTTATGAACAAGCTACATTTACCGGCGAACAAATGGGTATCCCACAAGTCGGCATTATTAACAATCAAATTTTCCAAACAGGTGTACTGGTCAGGCAATAAATCATCATCACCATCAGATGCCAGCTATGTCAAGTAAAAATCTATACATACCTATTTTTATTTTATTTCTAATATTGGATACAGTAGCCATTTACTTTGACATCAATGTGCTTAGGTATTTTGCAAAGCCAGGACTAATGTCGGTTCTTATTCTGACATTAATCCAATGGGCCCCTTACTCATCATTGAGACTTCATCGATACCATATGCTTGGCTTGATATTTTCATTATCCGGTGATGTTCTTTTACAGGTTAATTTGTTCCTGCCTGGTTTGTTTTCATTTTTACTTGCTCACGTGGCTTATATCTTGCTGATGATTTCATTCAGACCCATAAAATCTATGAAGCTTTTTGTGATGATATTTTTCTTATTATCAGTGGCAGGTGTAATGCTAGGCAAATGGCTTGTCCCTGACAATTCACCCATGTTAATTCCTGTCATCGTCTATGCTTCTACCATCCTGACCATGGGCGCTATAGCTTTGCTGACCGCGTACAAGCATTCACTGATATTGTTAGGAGCGGGGTTATTTATCATTTCAGATTTCGTATTGGCATTGGGACTATTTAAGTCAGGTCTTCCCCATAATGGTATCATAGTCATGTGGACCTATGCTTTAGCACAATTATCACTTTTCAATGGCTTCGTTAGGTACCAAAAGAATGAACTCAGATAAGTTCGAACAGCATTGCCTACAACTGTCCTCAACTCAAATGAATATTTAGGACTTTCATCTTATCGGTTTGAAAAGCACCCACCACTGTCTTTTGGATCGCTATACTTCGGAGCCAACTATTACCTCATCACTCAACCCGGAACGTTAATACTTAATTAACGAGTTTTATTTTATTGTATAGTATTTCATAAAAATATGACTAAGAGGAATGGGTATTTCATTTTGTCGATTTGGGCATCACCCTCCACTGCGTTACGGGTCGCTACGTTCCAGGGCTCCCTAAACGGTCGGCCTCAGCTTCGCTATTGCTGCGCTGAGTCTGGCTCCTGCGTCGCCACCCTTACACATCGCTGATGCATTACCAGAAAAAAGAAGTGATCCCAAATATTCAATATATAGCCATCTATTGCGTGAGGGATAGCAGCGATATGAGTGGCTGACGAATGGCAAGCAGGAATATGTAGGTGGGGGCGACCGGAGGAAGCCACCAGATGCATTGTGACTGCCCATGAGATAGTCAGGAATACAAGCGGATAGCCCGACCCCGCACGATAGTAAGGGGGCACGCTAAAAAAATCAAATTAATTATTAACCCATTACTTTTTAGCTCATAACTGGGTAAGATAATCTTTAAAGGCCTTATAATCATTGTCTATGAGTGTAGCCTCTTTTGTTTTGCTCTGTACGTCGAGAAGTGGCTGGGGTAATTCGATATCCTGTCGTAAGGCCTTGTCGACTGTCTCCTTGAACTTAGCCGGATGAGCAGTGCCAAGGGCGACAACATTTGTATCACTATTATTATCGTGAAAAAGAGTGCCACATTTCAATGCTACTGCTGTGTGGGGACAGGCAATGTAGCCATAGCGTTGATACATCTCATGAATGGTAGACATGGTCTGTTCGTCATTGGCTGTGCAGCCTTTTACAACCTTTGTAACTGATTCATGATCATTGTCAAAAAATTGTGTCATCCTCGGGAAGTTGCTAGGGTTACCAACATCCATTGCATTAGACAAAGTCGGTACAGAGGGTCTGCTTTTGTAAATACCTGTTGATAAATACTGTGGTACAACATCATTGATATTGGTAGCAGCTATAAATTCATGCACAGGCATTCCTAAATTACGAGCAATGAGACCGCCACAAAGGTTACCAAAGTTTCCACTCGGAACGACAAATGCCATGGGGCGTCCTGCGGACTGCAAGCGAGCATAAGACTCCGCATAATAAAAGGATTGCGGTATGAGACGTCCTATATTGATCGAATTGGCAGAGCTAAGATTCATCTTCGTATTGAGCTCTCTATCCAAAAATGCCTGCTTGACCAAGGCCTGACAATCATCGAATGTACCGTCTACCTCTATGGCTCTGACATTGCCGCCCAGTGTCGTCAGTTGCAATTCTTGTAAATGACTGACCTTGCCAGAAGGATATAAAATGGTGACCGTGATACCCGGTAGATTGTAGAAACCCTGCGCTACTGCAGAACCAGTATCTCCACTGGTGGCGACTAGAATATTAATAACTTGCTTATTGCGCTTGAGAAAATGTGACATGGTATGCGCCATGAATCTTGCACCAAAATCTTTGAAAGCAAGAGATGGACCATGGTATAGCTCTAAACAATGTAGTCTATCAGACAGTCTAGACTGTACAACCGGAAAATCAAGTGCTGAATAAATAATGCCCTTAAGCTGTGCTTCGTCAATTTCATCCTTCAATAGTGCAGAGGCCATGTGAAATGCAATCTCCTGAAAACTCAGGGACGATATGTTTTTCCAGAACGAATCGGATAATCGTGGCCAGCTTTTGGGAAGATATAAACCATTGTCTTCCGGTAAACCCTTAAATAGCGCCTCCTCGAAGCTAACCGATGTGGATTGAAAGTTTTTTGTACTGTATAATTTCATGAGCATTACGAGTTGAATAGATTGGGCAATATCTAGTGATCTCTATTTGTCTAATATTTTTGGTCCTACTTTATTAACTTTAGATGTGAACAACTGGTAGCCGACATCAAGGTTGCCAAAAACCTTACCCATCATTTCGCCAGTTTTTTGAGCGATGTCTCTGCCTTTGGATAGGGCAAAAATAGAAGGGCCGGAGCCTGAAATGCTGCACCCAAGTGCTCCTGATGATAAAGATGCTTTTTTGACATCTTGAAAACCAGGAATCAGTATGGATCGCTGGGGTTCGACAATGACATCTACAAGCGATCTGCCGATCAAGTCATAATCCTCTGTGTATAATCCTGATATGAGACCACCAAGGTTAGCTGACTGAGCCACGGCCTCTTGCATGGCCAATCTCTTTCTCAGGATACTTCTTGCATCTTTTGTTTGCACCTCAATCTCAGGATGAATAACTGTGCACCACAACTCATCAGGTGTTGGCAACTGAATGATATCCAAAGATTTATGATCTCTTATCAAAACAAAACCTCCAAGCAAGGCAGGTGCTACATTATCAGCGTGTGCCACACCACAGGCTAAAGCCTCACCTTTCATGACAAATGGTAGTAACTCTATGGTTTGCAATGGATGACCGAGCATTTCATTAAGTGCGAAAACACCAACAACAGAACTTGCTGCACTGCTGCCCATACCACTTTTGAGGGGCATTTGTTTTTTTAGATGAATATCGAGCCCCAAGTCTGAAATACCCAAATGTTTCAAATACTCCATTATGACTAAGGACACCGTATTCTTTTCTACTTCTTTTGGCAGCAAGTTATTATCACCTGATATGTCTGCTATGATAATTTTATTATCATTTCTTCTGACCAAAGTGACTTCATCTCCAGGGTAATCCAGAGCAAATCCGAGAACATCAAATCCACAGGCTACATTAGCAACTGTGGCCGGTGCAAATGCGCTTATTTTATCCATGCCATTATCGTTTTGATGTTCTAATGATATCAGAAAAAACACCGGCAGCTGTCACATCTGCGCCGGCACCCGGACCTCTTACGACCAGTGGCTGTTCGTTATACCTTCTCGTCGTATAAGCAATCATATTGTCAGAGCCATTAAGACCGTAAAATGGCGAGCTTTCTTCACATGCTTTTAACTCTACCTTAGCTTTACCATTCTCCAGGCTTGCTATCACCCGCAGTTTCTTGTGGTTTGAATGTGCATTCCGGTATAGACCTGCAAAGTGAGGCTCCTCATTCTCCAATAGGTCGTAAAATGCAGATACACTTTCTGCATTCATACATGCCTCTGATAATAAAGGTGTCATCTCGATATCATCAGCCTCTAAAGCGTGTCCAGCCTCTCTGGATAGAATCAGCAACTTCCTCGCTACATCATTACCTGACAAGTCTTCTCTGGGATCAGGCTCAGTATAGCCGAGGTCTTGTGCTTGTTTTACTATGGATGCCAGAGACTGCTCTGCATTATATTTATTAAAAATATAAGATAATGTCCCGGAGAATACACCTTCAATCTTTAACACCTCGTCTCCACTTTGGATTAAATCCCTCAGCGTACTGATAACAGGTAAACCTGCGCCGACATTAGTCTCGTACAAAAACAGAATGTTCTTATCTGTAGCCAATTGTTTTAACCGGGTGTATACTTCATAAGTGCTGGAGGTCGCCATCTTGTTAGGTGTGACAATGTGTACATTGGATTGGAGAATGTCCTCATAGTAATCAACTATTGCCACATTTGCAGTATTATCGATAAAAACGGTATTGGGCATATTGATACCCTTCATTTTATCAATGAATGATTCCAGATCAGCGGTTTCCAAACTGTTTTCCAGAAAGCTTTTCCATTGATCGATAGGAATGCCATCAGGATGTATGACCATCTTAGATCGATTAATGAGACCCACAATATTCAGCTTGATACGTCTATGCTCTTTAAGGTATTCATGCTGATCTTGCATTTGTTGTAATAGCGATTTTCCGACAAGGCCCTGCCCTACCATAAACATGTTGATAGTCTGAGTATCCTTCATGAAAAATCTATCGTGAAGTGCATTTAGTCCTCTGACCACTTGTTTTTGTTCGATCACAACGGAGATATTACGCTCTGAAGACCCCTGCGCTATGGCTCTGATATTGACGCCGTTAACGGCTAGAGCGCTGAACATTTTCCCGGCGATTCCAGGATGATTGCGCATTTGATCGCCAATGAGAGCAATTATTGAATGATTAGGCTCAACGATGATGGGGTCTAAAGTGCCATCTGCTAATTCATACTTAAAGTGCTTTTCTAGAGCAGATTTTGCTGCTTCTGAGTGCTCAGGATTTACAGCTAAGCAAATGGTATGCTCAGATGATGCTTGTGTGATCATCACAACATTAATCTCTGACTTACCTAAGGCATCGAATACTCTGGCTGACGTACCACTCACACCGACCATGCCGGCGCCTTGAATATTAATAAGGTGAATATCGTTAATCGATGTAAGTCCCTTGACGATTTCGTCCTGGATGGTCTCAGATCTATCATTGATCAAAGTACCAGGGAAAGCAGGGTTAAACGTATTTCGTATGCAGATAGGGATTTTCTTTTGAAAAGCAGGCTTTAAAGTCGGTGGGTATATGACCTTTGCACCAAAGTGAGACAATTCCATAGCCTCTTCATAGGATAAAGAAGGTAAGCTGTATGCGTCTTTTACCTTTCTTGGGTCTGCTGTCATGACACCATTCACGTCTGTCCATATCTCGATCACATCAGCATCCATGCCGGCGCCTAAAATTGAAGCTGTATAATCAGAACCTCCCCTACCTAAAGTAGTAGTAATCCCTCTCTGATTACTGGCTATAAAGCCGGTTGCAATCCCTATACCTTTGAAGTCGCTAAATACACGCTTAATATTTTGATTGGTGGTTTCAAAGTCTACAGTAGCATAACCGTGCTTACTATCCGTTTTTATTATATCGCGCGTATCAAAAAATGATGCAGGGAGCCCTTTGTCCTGAGCAAGAAAAGTGAGCAATGTTGCATTCAGCCTTTCACCGTGGCTGATGATGTAATCCATAGCTCGTTTAGAGCACTCGCGCAAGAGCGACACACCGTATAAGATATCTTCCAGATCATTCAGCATTTTCTTAATACTAAGGAAGGCATTGCTCTGATGCTGACCCTTCAGATTTTGCTCAATGTAGGAAAAGTGCCTTTTTTCTAACTCCTTTAGAAGATCAATGTAAGCTTCATCGCCATCAGCGGCAAGCCTAGCCATGGATTGTAATTGATTAGTAACACCTGACTGCGCAGATACCACAGCTATAAATGGCTTTTGATCGATATAGGTAGAGGCACAAACATCAAGCATGGCTCTTATCGCGTCATGGCTACCTACAGATGTACCTCCAAACTTTAGTATTTTCATGTGTTCATAATTGATAGCGTAAACATATGAAATTAATGAGAGATATGTAAAAAGAGCTAAAATAAAATGTAAACTTTACACTAAGGTCAAGGAAGCAAAATTGGAAAGGCTTCGATTACATGTACATATAACGCTATGATATGCATAACAATTATCGCTCTCTAAAAGATGAAAAACGGCAGAAAGAAGTTAATAATTGCCACTACTAAATCTGCAATAAAACAAAGCTTGCTATGCCAAAACCTGATACCTACCCCCTATTCCTCTAAAATACTTTATCTAAAGTCGTTGTATGAATACATTAAATCATAATATGTTTTTAATTTTGCGCATCAATTGATAAACAGGTTGAGCATATGATACAGATTACCCTACCGGATGGTGCCATTAAGACATTTGACAAGCCAGTAAATGGTATGGACATTGCCATGTCGATTAGTGAAGGATTAGCTAGAAACGTATTGGCCATCAAAGTAAACGATCAGGTATGGGACCTCACCCGACCTATTACTTCAGACGCTTCTATAGCCTTGCTGACCTGGAATGATACAGATGGCAAGTCTACCTTCTGGCATTCTTCCGCCCATTTGATGGCAGAAGCTTTGGAGGTACTTTACCCTGGAGTCAAGCTAGGTATTGGCCCTCCTATAGACAATGGCTTTTATTACGACATTGATACAGGCGACCGTCAGATCACTCCCGACGATATCCCGGCTATTGAGAATAAAATGCTCGAATTGGCCAGAGAAAAAAATGAATACAAGCGAATCGACATACCCAAAGCCGAAGCTATAGCCTACTACAAGGACAAAAATGATCCCTATAAATTAGAATTACTAGAAGATTTACAAGACGGCGAAATCACTTTTTACCAGCAAGGTAACTTTACGGACTTATGCAGAGGCCCACATATCACAGATACTGGAAAAATCAAAGCCGTAAAAATAACTAATATAGCAGGCGCTTATTGGAGAGGTGACGAGAAAAACAAAATGCTCACCCGTCTGTATGGCATTTCCTTTCCTAAGCAGAAAGAATTGACTGCCTACCTTGAGCTGATGGAGGAAGCCAAGAAAAGGGATCACAGGAAGCTTGGCGCCGAGCTAGAGTTATTCATGTTTTCTGAGAAAGTCGGTGCAGGTTTGCCAATTTGGCTACCAAAAGGAGCCGCATTAAGATCTCGACTCGAGAATTTCCTGAAGCAAGAGCAGCTAAAGCGCGGCTACCAGGCTGTCATCACGCCTCACATCGGTAAGAAAGACCTCTATGTCACATCAGGCCATTATGCCAAATATGGTGAGGATAGTTTTCAGCCCATTCAGACACCTAGAGAAAATGAAGAGTTCCTTTTAAAACCTATGAACTGTCCGCACCACTGTGAAATATACGGACACAAGCCCCGAAGTTATAAAGAGCTGCCTGTTCGGTTTGCTGAGTTTGGCACAGTGTACCGATATGAGCAAAGTGGTGAATTGCATGGCTTGACACGTGTACGAGGCTTTACTCAAGACGATGCTCACATTTTCTGTACTCCTGAGCAGCTCAAGGATGAGTTCTTAGATGTCTTGAACCTCACGCAGCTCATTCTCGAAAAGCTAGGGTTTGAGAATTACACCGCACAAATATCATTGCGCGACAAAGAAAATACAGAGAAATACATCGGAACTGAGGAGAATTGGCAGAAGGCAGAACAAGCCATCATAGAGGCTGCTGCTGAATCTGGTCTGGAGACCATCACAGAATATGGAGAGGCCGCGTTTTATGGGCCGAAGTTAGACTTCATGGTCAAAGATGCGCTCGGTCGTTCATGGCAATTGGGCACCATTCAAGTCGATTATAATTTACCCGATCGGTTCAACCTTGAATACATTGGATCCGATAATCAGCCTCATCGCCCGGTCATGATACACAGGGCACCGTTTGGATCTATGGAGCGCTTCATGGGGGTATTGATAGAGCACTGTGGAGGTAAATTTCCACTATGGTTGACGCCTGATCAGTTCATCATACTGCCTATTAGTGACCGATTTAATGATCTGGCGAAGGACATAGAAATAGAATTGGCCGCTCTCGATATAAGAGGCACAGTCGATACACGAAGTGAGAAAATAGGAAGAAAGATCAGAGACGCCGAAGTCATGAAAATCCCTATCATGCTCATCATAGGTGAAAAAGAAGCTGAAAGTCGTCAGGTCTCAGTACGCAGACAAGGCCATGGTGATGTTGGCACAATGTCCATAGATGAATTTCACAATTGGTTTTCAGAGCAATTGGAGACTAACTGATTTTAGTTGGACCTTTATTCCAATGTAAGGTCGTTCAACTCTTAAGTCAGAATAAGCATAAATTTTTGCATTCGGGCGTGCCCCTTTACAGTGTTTTTAGCTTCAAGCTTCAAGCTACAAGCTGCTAGTTAGACGAATTTTGTTTACGCCTGAGTTCAGCATTCGCCTCACTTCGGCTGTTTATGCAAACGATCGGCTATCGCCTTCGTTTGCTGTTTACACTATAAGCACTCCGTGCTCTCCGCTGTTTAGGTTTGAAGTCGACTGCAGGCTTTCAAGTTCTATTTACATGAAAGCTCCTGACTAACAATTTGCCGAAAAACCTCCAATTGAAGCTCTGCTATAAACGCGAGCAAAGCGAACTAAACGCGAACGATAGTGAGTTAAACATGAGCGTAGCGAATTAAACGCGAACACAGGATAACTAATACATTCTACGTTCTACATTCTACGTTCTACATTCTACGTTTTACCTTTAACCAAAAGGCCATTTGACTGACATGGGCCTTCGACCTTCGACTTTCGGACTTTTGACCTTTGACTTTGGGGCTTTCAGGCCTTCGATCTTGGACTTTCAGACTTTTGACCTTTGACTTTGGGGCTTTCAGGCCTTCGATCTTAGACTTTCAGACTAAAAAGACATATTGGACTATCTTCTTCTTTACAAAAAACAGATCAAATAACTTATGGCTATACCTAAGCTCCTATGCTCCTAAGCTCCTTAGCTACTTAGCTCCTTCGACCTTTAGTAGTCCTATTCCTTTTAGTCTTTTGTCTTGATTACTGGTCGCTTGTTGCTTGAAGTTGACTGATATCTTTCAACTTTCGTTTTCATTAGATCACATAAGGGCGCATTTCAAAATGCCGTTTTTTCTGGTCTTGCATCAGCGATGTGCAAAGGTGGCGACGCAGGAGCCAGACTCAGCGTAGCAACAGCGAAGCTGAGGCCGACCGTTTAGGGAGCCTTGGAACGTAGCGACCCGAAGGGTGATGCCCAAAGCGACAAAATAAAATGCACCTTCACATAATGATCAGAAAAGTGATAATTCTAAAATAGAAGCTCGGTATTAAACGCGAACTTTAGTGAGAGCTAGACATAAACGATACGCTATATACATTTTGACTATTATACTTGATTAACTTCTAATTTATTTTGAGTCAAAATATTCTACATTATTTCTGTCTGGAAAGTGACTGTCGTCAAAATAGTGGCTAAAGTTGATCATAAAATCTGACCATATTTCTATGGCTTTGCCTAGAGAAATGATGGGAACTCGCTCATTATTAGAGTGCACGCGCTTTAGTAAGTCTGTCGTCATAAGAATAGGTACAGTAGAAAATACTGGCACACCCTTTTCACGAAAGAAATTAGAGTCTGTTGTGGATTGTAGCATGACTGGGATGACTGCAGCATCTTCATATATGGCTTTTATACTGTTTTCGATGAATCTGTAAACTGGATGATTGGGTAAAGTAGGACTGGCATCGGGTGTTTCCCTGATAATTTCTATTGAGATATTGTCATTCCCCAATTGCTCTTTTACAAGATTAATAAAATCGTGAGTGTCGTATCCAGGCAGAAGTCTACAATCTAATATGGCCTCCACTCTGTCAGGAATACTATTAGGCTCAAGCGAAGACGTTCGTATATCTGTTAAGCTTATGGTATTAGAAAAGAAAGCATTGTACATCGGCTCTTTTCGAATAGTGCTTTTAGCAAAAGGTCTGAAAAAATGAATATTTTTGATAAAAAAACCTTTGACTCCTCCCTCCAGATCACCAAGCTCCTGGAGCATAGTGGTATTGAATTCATTGAGAATTATGGGCTGCTTATAGCTCAGTAACTGATCAATGGCTAATACCATGTCCTTACTTGGATAATTAATAGGAGGAACAGAGCCATGACCAGTACTTTCAAACTCTAAAGATAATCTCAGCCATAAAGCTCTTTTATGAGATACAGATATACCGAACACCTTACTATCAGGAGCTTTACTAACTAAGCCCTTAAGCCCTGCCGGACCTTCTCCTATTGCAGCATACACATTTAACTCATCGAAGTGATGACTTACAAAATATTCTGCACCATAATAATGAAAAGTCTCTTCACCCGGTAAAGAAAGAGCTGTGTAGTTGATCGACCAATCTTCAGACCTTGCAACTTTTGCAACTTCTGCTAAAGCTAAAATTTGAGTTATAGCACTGCCTTTATTATCATATGCGCCTCGGCCCCATACAAAACCTCTATCTATAACACCTTCAAATGGAGGATGCAACCAATTGGACGTTTCATATGCCTCTACAATATCAGTATGGTTAAGCAAGACAATATTGGGCTTGTTCATGCTCAAAGGAAAGATAGAAACAGCAACAGTCAGACTACTATCCGGCGCTCTATATTCTTGCGTATATAACCCTAAATCCCTGGCTATAGAGATGATGTGATTGGCAGCTCTATCGTCCTGTGGTTGAATCGAAGGCACCTTAATATAATCACTTAAAAGGTTTGCTGCTTTTCTGTCAAATTCGCTGTATCCTCTATAATCTATGACTTTAGGGAAAAAAGGCAACGCCTCTTCAATGTCATGATGCCCTGAGTCATCGCAACCTAAAAGAATAATAGGACTTTGGCCATTGAGGTAGTATATTACTCCAAAGGAAAAACATAATACTGACAAGAGATACTTCACTATGGATCGAGTTTGTTACAAATGTACTGACAAAACTATTATTGATAGTGGTTTTAGCTAAAAACCGTTAATTCAAGGCATTCTTGACACAAACCACAATCAAAAATGCGCATTTTTGTAATCTAAAGCTCTCTTAAATATAGAAGAATGATTTGGGTATTATAAAATAAATCATATATTTACGAGACATATTTAACTATAACCAAATACCCTATTTTGAGTAGTGATTTTAGAACCCCTAATCAGTACCTTAATTACGACTGTTAGACCTAGTGGGTTTTTGCAGTAAGGTCTATGAAGGTTCTGCTAGAAGTATACAGTATAATGACTTGGTTGTTAAAAGTCATCGCAATTATTAAGGACTGATCTTGTTGTTTTGAACACTTACTCATAATGTTGATTTTCAAGTCTTAAATTAAATTGACCTAATCTATTTAACCCTCAAAACTTGCAACCGGTAATGAATAGTGACCTACAAACAGATTTTTTCGATAGTATCTTATCTAAGTATGAAAAAAAATCAGAAGGTATAAGAGAGATTTCTTCTATTCTAGGCATGACAAGGGATAGTGTATACAGAAGACTTCGAGGCGATACAGAAATCAATATTGAAGAATTACTAAAGCTGTCCAAATATTATCGAGTTTCTATTGATAATTTTTTTGACGCAAAGACCAATGATGTTCTATTTACGTTTAACTCCTTTGACAATAAAATCAAGCATGTCGACGACTTTGTAAATAATCTTCATCAACTATTAAGTCATTTTAGTACTATTCCTGAGTCTAAAATCCTGTATGCATCTGCTGAAATACCTGTTTTTTATCATACGGTCATGCCTGAGTTATTTTGTTTTAAGCTATACGTTTGGGCTAGAACTGTATGGAATCTCGATTTTTTTGCCAATGAAAAATTTAGAGTGGATTTGA
>SLDF01000150.1 GCA_007125435.1 Saprospiraceae bacterium | reverse complement strand
ATATTTGGTTTGGACTTGCATTTGTTATCATTTCGGTTGTCACCGCACTGTTTTTGAGAACAAGAAAAAATGTACAAGCCAGTTACAGAGGTTTAGGCGTCATTCTCTTTGGTTTCATAGGTGTAATTGCACTAGGTGTTGTCGTTTTCTCAACCTGGACAATTAACAAAATGACAAATGTGGAAATTACTGAAGATGCCTTTACTTCCTCATATGGTACTATAAGTATTGATGCCATAAATTTGGTTTACATCAAAGCTGACCAACACCCTAAGGGGCTGTTTCAAGTTACTTCAGAAAGAACAACTCATTATCTAATTGTGGAGGCAGAGTCCTCTATCAATCACATTCTCAGTGAAGTCAACTACGATATAAAGCGGATAAAACAGGAATTAGATAAGGCGATATCTAAATCTAAGTCTCAAAATGAGGATGTCGACTCTGAAAATTAATGAATTATTGATGGGCTAAATCTTATGATTAATTGGTATAATTGCTCCTTGCACAAGCTATTGCTTTATACCGAATCATAATTCGAGTTTAATACTACAAAAAATGATTGATCTGATAAAGCGTCTAAAGACTGCTTTTCTTCTTGTTTTCATTTTACTGGCAGGTATAGTACTTGATCAGATTGGCTTTTTTTTAGTTTTTGCTGCTATCTGTATCATAAGTCTTTGGGAGTTTCACTGCGCCTTATATTATGACCTAACAGGTAGAAAAAAGTCAAAGAGAATTATTGCAAATGTTATACTAGGCACCTTGCCATTTCTTGGAGTTGTCCTATTCTTCCTTGGTCATTCTTATATAGATGCCAGTCGAATCTTTGCCATATCTATTTTACTATTTCTTTCTATTTCTGTTTATTACATTGTAGAGTTAGCATCTAGATTAGAAAAGCCATTCACGATAATATCTTATGCAATAACAGGTATATTTTATGTCACTGTACCTTGTATTATGATTGTTTTCATAGCCTTTCACGAAGGTGATTATGATTTTAGACCAATTCTAGGTTTACTCATACTTAACTGGATTAACGATACAGGAGCTTATCTTGTCGGAAGTCAAATTGGAAGAAATAAGCTTTTCCCTAGAATATCTCCAAAGAAAACATGGGAAGGTTTTTGGGGTGGAGCTGTTCTTACTCTTATATCAAGCTATATTATTGCGAATTATTTGAATGTATTTGGTAGAAATGACTGGATCATTCTTGCTGTAATTGTTATAATTTTTGGAACACTTGGGGACTTGATTGAGTCTATGTTTAAAAGGAGTTTATCTGTCAAAGATACAAGCACTTTCCTTCCGGGACATGGTGGCTTTTTAGATCGATTTGACTCTTTATTATTCATGGCGCCCTTTGCTGCTTTTTACATTTTATTCATTAAATCATAAGATATGATTCACAAAGAGGGTATTCCTTCCATATTGTTAGCTGTGCTTGTTTCGAGTATCATCATGGTTCTTTTCTATTTATATCTGGCCAATTTCCTCTGGATTGGAGGTTTACTATCTGCTTTTATATTGATCACCATTCTCCAGTTTTTCAGAAACCCCAAAAGGCATATTCCGGTAGTAGATGAAAATCTGGTATATGCCCCAGCTGATGGGAAAGTAGTCGTTATCGAAAATACGACAGAGGATGAATATCTTAATGAGAAGACTATTCAAGTATCCATATTCATGTCCCCAATAAATGTCCACGTCAATAGGATGCCTTTAAATGGCGCAGTTGAATACGTTAAATATCATCCCGGCAAGTATTTAGTCGCCTGGCATCCCAAGTCATCGACTGAAAATGAACGTACTACAATAGTTATCAATAATGGCAGATATAAAGTCTTACTCAGACAAATTGCTGGTGCCTTAGCTAGACGTATAAAATGGTATGTCAATAAAGGCGATCAACTTAACCAAGGTGAAGATATTGGATTTATTAAATTTGGTAGCCGCGTCGATCTGTTTTTGCCTGAAAACGCTTTGATTAAGGTCAAAATTGGACAAATGGTATATGGCAATATAGATGTCATAGCAGAACTACCACGTTGAACATACAATTATGAATTCATCTTTTCTTGTTTAAAGAGAATTGCCGCTTCTACAAATGCTGAAAAAATTGGATGAGGATCTTTCACAGTGCTCTTCAATTCCGGATGAAACTGAACACCAATAAAAAATGGATGGTCTTTGATCTCAACTATCTCTACCAGGTCGTTCTCAGGGTTAATGCCAGAGAGAACCATACCATGGCTTTCAAAGTTCTTTCTGTAGGCATTATTAAATTCATATCTGTGCCTGTGGCGTTCTTGAATGATGTCTTTTTTGTAAATTTTATAGCCCAGTGACCGTTTTTTGAGTTTGCAATTATAGGCACCTAGTCTCATAGTGCCCCCCTTTTCAGTGATAGACTTTTGTTCTTCCATCAAATCAATGACAGGATGAGGCGTATTCTCAGTGACTTCAGATGACGCAGCTTCTTTATACCCTAATACATTTCTGGCAAACTCTACAACAGCGCATTGCATACCTAAACATATCCCAAAAAATGGTATGTTATTTTCTCTAGCATATTTAATTGCCGTCAACTTACCATCTATTCCACGACTCCCAAATCCCGGAGCTACAAGAATACCATCAAAATCAGATAACAATTTACTGACATTCTCAGCTTCGACGGTTTGAGAATGAATGGGAACAACATTAACTGAACATTCATTAAATGCACCCGCATGTTTGAATGACTCATGAATGGAAATATAGGCATCTGCCAATTCAATATACTTACCTATTAAAGCAATATTGACTTGATGCGAAGGATTCTTTAATCTACCGAGGAAGTTTTTCCAAGTACTCAGGCTAAAGTCTTTATTCCTTTTCATCTTGAACTTATTCAAGACAGTAGAGTCAAGCTTTTCTTTAAGCATCAACATGGGAACGTCATAGATAGTCTCAGCATCTATGGCTTCTATTACAGCATTGTTTTCTACATTGCAAAAAAGAGCCAGTTTATTTCTGATCTCTTTTGTCAAGGGATATTCTGTCCGACAAACCAAGATGTCGGGTTGGATTCCTGAGTTTTGCAACTCTTTGACAGAGTGCTGAGTTGGCTTGGTTTTTAGCTCTTTAGCTGCCCGTAAAAATGGTATCAATGTAAGGTGTATGACCATACAATCTTTACTGCCTCTCTCCCACCTTAACTGCCTAAGCGCCTCGAGGTAGGGCAGAGATTCAATATCACCCACTGTGCCACCAAGCTCTGTAATAACAACATCATAATCACCAGTCTCAGCCAATAAGGTGACACGTCGTTTGATTTCATCGGTAATATGAGGGACGACCTGTACAGTTTTACCCAAAAACTCGCCGGCTCTTTCCTTAGTTATGACTGTTTGGTATACTCTACCTGTGGTTACATTATTCGCTTGAGAAGTGCTAATGCTTAAAAAACGTTCGTAATGCCCTAAATCAAGGTCAGTCTCAGCGCCATCATCCGTTACATAGCATTCACCATGTTCGTAAGGATTTAGAGTACCTGGGTCAACATTTATGTAAGGATCAAACTTTTGAATGGTTACTCTATAGCCATGTCCCTGAAGAAGCTTGGCCAATGAGGCCGCGAATATTCCTTTTCCCAATGAAGAGGTAACGCCTCCCGTAACAAAAATTAATTTAGTCATGATGAACGTGTATGTGATGAAGTGTTGTTACGGAATGCAAAGGTAACGACTATGACTTTTAAATGATCAATAGAAAACCATTTTTTATATATTTATCTTCTGAAATACAGATAAATGGCCCGTCGTACTAAACATAAGTCTCGATCTCTATTTTTTGGACTTCTAAAAATGGCTTTACTTGCCTGGCTTTTGCAGTTGGTATTAATACTGGCTCTTAGGTGGATTCCCATTTACATCACACCATTAATCTTGATAAGAGGTATAGAAAAAATCAAAAAGAATCAGCCTATTGGATATTATAAAACATGGAAGCCTTGGACAGAGCTCTCTCCCTTTCTTAAATCAGGCGTATTGTGCGCAGAGGATCAAAACTTCTTAAAACATAATGGTTTTGATCAGGGAGCTATCAAAAAGGCCTTTGAATATAATAAGAAACAAGAGTCCATGGGTTCAAACCGAAGACGAGGTGCGTCGACGGTTTCTCAACAAACAGCAAAAAATGTATTTCTCTGGCCCACTCGATCTTGGTTTAGAAAAGGCCTCGAAGTATATTTTACACTTTGCATTGAGACACTATGGGGCAAGAAGCGAATCTTAGAAGTATACCTTAATATTGCAGAAATGGGTCCTTCAATCTATGGGGCGGAAGCAGCAGCACAACAATACTTTAAAGTCTCTGCAAATCAATTGAGTAAAGAGCAAGCTGCTCTTATTGTCTCTGTTTTACCTTCACCTTTGCGCTACTCAGTCGTCAATCCAGGCCCTTATATGAGACAGCGCCAGCAATGGGTCATGCAGCAGATCAGATTTAATGCTACCATTTGGGAGTTCGTTAATCAAGAATAGTGCGATTCATTTGAGTTTATCTTGGGCATCACCCTCCACTACGTTACGGGTCGCTTTTTAGAGTCTGAAAAAAGCCATCTTAATGATCCCAAGTCTTGCTCTTTTGATCGATATCTTCGAAAAAAAATACTTACGGAGTCAGGCTACCCTTGATGCCATCTTCAAAGGCTAGACCGCTGCAATGCTTGATAATTTTACTTTATACTTCCTGCTTCATCAGTCGCGTAGCACTTGAGGCTATGCTCTCTCTTCAGCACTCGTCTAAAGTAAAATTCTCTAAGCTCTAGCACTTT
>SLDF01000147.1 GCA_007125435.1 Saprospiraceae bacterium | reverse complement strand
GATTTCTTGTAGAGCTTCACTTTATCTTCTACCTTTATTGTCTAATAGCTAGGAATGATTATGCATTAATAGTTACTTTTGCACCTCAAAATAAATCAAAAGTTATGTCTGAAGATCTATTTGGGAAAGTAGAGACGCTTATAGAAGAGATGTTGGCGACTGATCCGGTTGATGAAGCATCCCTTGAGTCTTTTAGGATAAGATATCTGGGTACTAAGAATATCATAAAGCCACTCTTCGCGGAGATCAGGCATATAGAGGGTAGTCGCAAAAAAGAGTTTGGACAGCTGCTCAATAGATTTAAAGAATCTGCCGAGACAAAGTACGAGAAGCTCATTGATAAGATAAAGGCACAATCAGAAGAAAATGCTGCCAACGATTTAGATTTAACATTGCCGGGTGTGTTTAGCAATCAAGTGGGTTCGAGACATCCCATTGCATTGGCTACGAATCGCATCATAGATATATTTAGCAGGATAGGCTTTTCTGTTGTAACGGACAGAGAGATAGAGAGCGAATGGTACAATTTTACTGCGCTCAATACACCTGAGGATCATCCGGCCCGGGATATGACGGATACCTATTACCTGGCTAATGACATGCAGCATGTTTTGAGGTCACAGACGTCTACTGTGCAAGTCAGAGTCATGGAAAACCAAAAACCGCCGATCAGAATCATCTCGCCGGGCAGAGTGTATCGAAATGAAACCATATCTGCGCGTTCACACTGCCAGTTTCATCAGGTAGAAGGCTTGTACATAGACAAAGGCGTGTCTTTTGCCGACATGAAGCAGACCCTACTGTATTTCGCCAGAGAGATGTACGGCCCAGAGACTAAGATCAGACTGCGACCATCGTATTTCCCTTTCACTGAGCCTAGTGCAGAGATGGATGTATACTGGGGGCTTAAGACAGAGGCTGACCATCGTATCACTAAGGGCACCGGCTGGCTAGAGGTACTCGGCTGTGGCATGGTTGATCCACAGGTTTTGAAGAATTGTGATATTGACCCGGATGTCTACAGTGGGTTTGCATTCGGCATGGGTATTGAGCGACAGGCTATGCACCGTTACAAGATCAACGATATCCGACAGTATTTCGAAAACGATGTCAGGTTTCTAAAGCAATTTAGGTCCGCGCTTTAGATGGATTTGGATCTTGCCAATGAACCGACAAGAGCGGCTTAAGTGCTGGGCCTCAGAATTTAGATGAAATGATTTTTGGCATAAGGGGATTTTTATTTCCAGACTCGTTTCGGGGCTCGCTCTTCGCTCGATCCTAAGGACTCAATCGCTGCGCTCTTGATCCGCTAAACATCGCTGATGCATTAGCGCAGTCAAATTGTGAAAGCTAAGAAAACACCTTTAGAAGGTTGAGATTTTTTTTTAACACGCATTATGCAATGGAAATTAGTAATAAGGGTTAGAATGGCAAAGAAATAAGTAGTTTCGCGATTGAGGAATAGTCACCCCTATGTTGTGGGTTGAGCGAAATCAAGCAAAGCGCCTTATTTTGAAACCATTTACTCACGCTGTTTTGATTTCTTTATTTGTGTTCGTGAATATCCTTCGTCGATTTTAAGCTGTAATACCCGCATGCTGCCATCGACAGGTGGCGGGCAGGGATTTTCTAATGCATAATTCGGGTTTAATTTATAAAGATAAAAACATCAATATATGATGAAGCCATCTATACCAAAAGGTACCAGAGATTTTTTACCTGAGCAGTCTTTGAAAAGAGCTTATATCTTTGACACTATCAAGGCTACATTTATAAAATATGGTTTTCAGCCTATAGAGACCCCTGCCATGGAGAATCTCCAGGTGTTGACAGGGAAGTACGGAGAAGAAGGTGATAAACTCTTATTCAAGGTCTTGAATAATGGAGACTTTTTATCCAAAGCTGATTCCAGCGCTCTAGAGAGCAAAGACTCAATTGCCCTGATACCGTCCATAAGTAAAAGGGGACTTAGGTACGACCTCACAGTGCCATTTGCACGCTTTGTTGTCATGAATAGAAATGACATCCAATTACCATTTAAGAGATACCAGATCCAACCGGTGTGGCGTGCAGACCGTCCTCAGAAAGGTAGGTATCAAGAGTTTTATCAATGCGATGCCGATGTTGTAGGCTCCGAAAGTCTGCTTTATGAAGCAGAGTTGGTTCAGATCTATGATGAGGTATTTTCTGCTCTTGGTATAGAAGTGACCATATCTATAAACAACCGAAAGGTTTTATCAGGTATCGCTGAAGTAGCCGGCATACAAGACAAGTTTATGGATATGACGATAGCCATAGACAAGCTGGATAAAATTGGTATTGAAGGCGTACGCAATGAGATGGCTGCCAAAGGCATCGAGAAAGAAGCTATTGATACGGTGGTGTCTATACTCGATGCAGGCGACGATATTGACAAGATTAGTGAGATTTTGACATCATCAGAGACCGGCATGAAGGGAGTAGATGAAATAAAACATGCTGTAAACTTTGCCAATATTACGAACGAGTTGACAACTAAAGTACAGTTTGACCCGACACTGGCTAGAGGACTGGATTATTACACGGGCTGTATTTTAGAAGTCAAGGCCAATCATGTACAAATGGGCAGTATTGGCGGCGGTGGCAGATATGATGACCTCACAGGGGCATTTGGTATGGATGGCATACCGGGTGTAGGTATTTCTTTCGGTGCTGAGCGCATCTATGACGTCATGGAAGAGCTCGGCCTCTTCCCGAAAGAACTTTCTCAAAACAAACTGGCAATCTTTTTGAGCAATGATATCGAGAGCCTTAGCACTGCATTCGAGTGGTGTACCAAACTTCGCAGAAGTGGTGTCCATGTTGACATCTATCCTGAAGCAGCTAAGATGAAAAAGCAATTCAAATATGCAAATGACTGTGGGTTTACTTTTGCATTGATAATCGGAGAATCAGAGAGAAAGAGTGGTCAAGTCAGCGTTAAAAACATGACATCAGGAGACCAGTCACAAATGTCATATGATGAGCTTTTACAATTGTTAACTGCTTGTTAATCATTGTTATTTTAGCCAAATCTTACCACCGTACTGAGAACATTGTGTATATTTGCGTTCTTATTCTTTTTGGAATGAGATTTATTTGCTTTTTATAAATGCTGTTTATTTAGGCAAGAGTCATAAGCAAGTGCTTAATAAAAATACTATAAGTTATGTGTTTCAATCCCATGAACACTTTAAGACACATAGCTTCATTGACACTACTCGTCTTTTTTACCATACAGGTGAAAGGAAGTAGTGTAGTGGAGTCTTATACCATACCCGACGGTCACGATCTTGAGGTCAAGATCAAGATGAAATCGTTAGATTGTGTGGTGACGCCTCGCCTCAATGAAGATGTGAAGAAGTATCTTGATAGATATATTTTCAAATACCCTCAGTACACCGAAAAAATATTATCTAACGCGGCTATCTATTTTCCGATATTTGATCAGATATTGGATGAGTATGGCATGCCACGAGAATTGAAAGCTCTGGCTGTATTGGAGTCGGGTCTCAAGCAGAGCGTTTCTTCTCATGCCGGTGCCGGCGGATTATGGCAGTTGATGCCAAGGACGGCTAGAATGTATGGTCTTACTGTTAACGGCGTAGTAGATGAGCGCAGCGACATTTATAGGTCTACCGAGGCGGCGCTTAAATTGCTAGCTAGTTTATATGATATTTATGGAGACTGGGGTATTGCTCTTGCAGCTTACAACTCCGGAACAGTCAAAGTCAATAAGGCCCTGGCAAAGGTCAATAAGAAGAATAATACCTTTTGGACCATAGCCCCTTATTTGCCAGCCGAGACCCAGCAATTTGTGCCTAAGTTCATAGCATTCAACTATCTACTTGAATATTACACGGATTATGACATTACGCCTGAATACCCTGACCTTGATTATCAGTATTTATCTAGAATGGTGATCTATCAGAAGACCGCTTTTAAGGAAATCGAAGCTGTAACAGGGGTTCCTGTTGAGAAAATCCGGCAACTAAATCCCGGCTTCAATAAAGGATATATACCATCATCTTCAAAAGGGTATAACCTTGTTTTGCCGGAATATGGTGTGGCTGCCTTTATAGCTGAGTTCGCCGATGCCACCTCAGATTTTAATCCGTTCTTAGCTTATTTTGCCAAGCCGTTTAGACAATACAATATATCCCCGGATGATTATGTGCATATATTGCATCAGGTTGAATATGACACAGATGTTTTTACTGTAGCTGACAGGTATGGAATAGAGCCTATGCGTATTAAAATGTGGAATCATCTACCTGGCAGCCAGTTAAGTGCTGGCGATTTTATCTCTGTGTATTTACCGCCCCATAGATACAAGCAGTACTTGAATAAAACCTTTGCACAGGTGTCATCAATTACCAGATCTTTGCCCGACCCCATTGTCAGTCAGACATTTGTCTATCCTGACCTAATCAGAAATACTCATGTTGATAGTAAGATTGTCCATATGGTCAAGCCATCAGAGTCAATAATGGATATTTGCCTATTGTATGGATTGGATGATATAGATAGCATTTTGACCTGGAATCAGATGGGGAATCATGCCGCTATTAAACCTGGTATGCTACTTAAGATCTACTTACCTGCTGTACATGAGGATGTAGCATGTGACTGATAATTCCTATATTTAGAGATATGACTTCGTCCAATTTTCCGTATGCTATACATATATTGTATATAAGAAACAATTGCATGCCTATCTCATAAAGGGTTTTGCTAAAATTATGTCCTGGATGTAGAGGGTGCATTTCATTTTGTTGCTTTGGGCATCACCCTCCTCCTGT
>SLDF01000422.1 GCA_007125435.1 Saprospiraceae bacterium | reverse complement strand
TATCGATGAAATCACAAATATTCCTACTTATCAGCTTAATCCTGTCGGAAACACAATTACTCAAGAATCTTTTTTGCGAACCGCTACTACCCTTGATGTATGGCAAATGCAACTGGGAGTTAGATATATTTTCAATTGATAACGCAAAAATCAGCATCAAAAAAGCTTCATCCAGAGTACAAGGTACCTATGATAGAAACTGCAATAAAATATAAACGTTCCGGAAAGGTTTTCCCCTTGGTTGACTATGCAGTACAGATCAGTACAGTTTTAGTAATCCTGGGTGCAGGGTTTGTATTGTATGATTTACAATATCAGTTTCAAGAGATCAGAGATGTAATGTTCAGCTCTGCACTTGGTACCGTATTTTTCTACTTCACTATTTTTGTGGTGATATTTAAGGTGCTGTTTGTGATTTATTTGTTTTATCACTATTACAAATACAGGCCAATAGAATCTGTTACAGACAGCGAACTGCCTACATGTACCATCATTGTACCGGCTTATAATGAGGGACGATTCGTATATGACACTTTGATGAGTATTTCAAAGAGCAACTACCCGGCAAATAAAATACAGTTACTTGCAATAGACGATGGAAGTAAGGACGATACCTGGGAGTGGATGATAAAAGCAAAGGGTCAATTGGGAGACTTCCTATCGATCTATCAGCAACCGCATAATCAAGGTAAAAGATATGCCCTTTACAGAGGATTTAATCTTGCGTATGGGGATGTATTTGTTTCCATCGATAGTGATTCGATTATTGATGAGAATACTTTAAGAAACCTTGTGTCTCCTTTTGTAGTAGATAAGAATTGTGGAGCGGTGGCCGGAAATGTGAAAATATACAACCTAAAGAAAGCTATTATTCCGAAAATGCTGGATGTTAGTTTTGCATTTAGTTTTGGTTTTATACGCGCTGCGCAGAGCACCATGAAAACAGTATTGTGTACCCCGGGTGCGCTGTCTGCCTACCGAAAGGAGGCTGTATTAAACTGTGTTGAAGAGTGGATAAATCAAACTTTCCTGGGAGTGAAAACTGACATCGGGGAAGACAGGGCAATGACTAATATGATTATGAAACAAGGGTACAATACATTGTTTCAGAGTAATGCCTTTGTGTATACAAATATACCTGAGACGTTCGGGACCCTAAGGCGAATGTTTACAAGATGGGAAAGAAGCAATGTCCGTGAAAACATTATGATGTCAAAATTTGCTTTCTCGAATTTCAGAGAAAGCAACAGAATAAGACCTAGAATTTTGTTGGTTAATCAATGGCTATCTCTTGTTTCGGCATATCCATCTTTGCTTGTTATGCTGATCATCATTGTTGCTTACCCCGCTCTGTTTTTAAGTTCTACGATAGTCAGTGTTGCTTTATTTTCGATCATACCGGCATTGTATTATGGAATAAAATACAGCAAATTGAATTCAATATGGATATTCTCGTATAATATCTTTTACGCTTTTTCACTCTTCTGGATTACGCCTTATGCCATACTTACTGCTAGCAGACGAGGGTGGTTGACAAGAGAAATCATAAAACTGAATGTAGTAGAAAAGTTGCCGCTGGTAAAACCTCCAAAAGTGGTGGTGCCATAGTGTCCCGATTATGCAATTCACATTATGAAATTGCATCTTAAATAAAAAAGACCCCAATGAAGCTGAATTTGGTGCTTCCCCGGGAAAGAAATATATTTTACGACTCTTTTAAAAAATATATAATACCGCTTTATTATTGAATATGGACCCTGAAAACGATCGGGGTCCATTTCTACTTTTAAGTTGGAATTTAAGGAGTAGTGAACTGACGAATAATTGGAGGTGAAAACTTTTGCTCCAAAAAGGGATAGTTGTATGTTTAATATGAGCTACGGTAATAAATAACTTAGAAAATGTGATATTCAACTTAAGTATTTGATATCAGTAAAAATGCCCCTATTTTGTGAGACAATAATTAAAAATAAATATGATCAAGCTTTTATTGGTAGAGGATGATGTTCCATTTGCACAAATTATAGGTCAGTTTCTGACAAAAATGGGATATGAGGTTACTACCTGCTACAATAAAAGCGCTGCATTAAAACATTTGGTTGTACATGAAATTGAGTTGGCTTTATTGGATTACCGATTGCCTGACGGGGATGGTATAGAGATATTGCAATTTATCAGGATCCACAAGGGAAGGGTTCCTGTGATAATTATGACAAGTCTCAATGATGTCCGATTGGCAATCAAGGCGATGAAATCCGGGGCTTTTGACTATATATCAAAGCCAATTAATAAAGAAGAGCTCTTGATGGTATTGAAGGATGCGATGAAGAAAAAGTCACAGCCGTTCTCATCTTCAATGATAGGAGTACCCAAAGGGGAGCCGAAGCTGGAATTTGTCAAGGGTATCAGTCCGCTGTCAAGACAAATGTTTGAACATTTAGAATTAGTGGCACCTACGGACATGACGGTCATGATCGAAGGCGAGAGTGGCACGGGCAAAGAAGTAGCAGCAAAATATATCCATAAACACAGTACACGTCATGACAAACCATTTGCGGCACTTGATTGTGGGACGCTTACAAATGAATTAGCCGGGTCAGAGCTTTTTGGTCATGTAAAAGGAGCTTTCACCGGAGCCACAAGCGACAAAAAAGGAATATTTGAATATGCAAATGAAGGCACTGTGTTCTTTGATGAAGTGGGGAACCTAAGCTATGAAGTCCAGATCAAACTGCTTCGGACATTACAAGAGAAAAAAGTCCAACCTATCGGCAGTACTAAATTAATCAGTACGGATGTGAGATTAGTAACCGCGACTAATCATAGCTTATTTGATCAGGTCAATAATGGGGAATTTAGAAAGGATTTGTATTTTCGTTTGAATGAGTTTTCTGTTCAGGTACCACCATTGCGGGAAAGAAAGGAGGATTTCGAATTGCTGATTGACTTCTTTCTCAAATCTTCCAATCTTGAACTCAATCGGGAAGTTCACTTTATCGATTCGGAGGTAGTGGATATCTTGAAACAATACGATTGGCCCGGTAATATTCGAGAACTTAAGAATGTCATCAAAAGGGCAGTACTTCTTACCAAAGGTGATACTATTGTGAAGACGGTTTTACCGTCAGACCTTGTCCATAGATTGTATCAAAAGCTCCCACTGGATTCATCATCAAGCCTTAAGGCGGCCCAAACAACATCAGAGCGAGAACTCATCATCGAGACCCTCCACAAAACCAGGTACAATAAAAGTGCAACTGCCAAGTTACTCGGTATCGATCGGAAAACACTTTACAACAAAATGGAAAAATACAAGATTAAGCTTTAATGGAACCTTATCCACTACACGTTAATTTAAGCTGAAGGCTTCTCAGCTTCATAGGCTTTAATTGCATCAAACAAAGAATTTAAAATACCCTCATCCTTCGGATTTGACCTGATGTCTAATTCATATTTTCTCAATAATAAGGCTAGCTTCTCATCACCCGAAAATCCAACTCTAGACGATAACCTATGCAGAAGATCTTCCAATCGGTCTGTGTCGTTTTGCTGAATAAGTTTTCTAAGTACTTCCAGGTCTTTATCTATTTGGAGATCGATTGATGCATCATCTTCGGGTTCTAACATTTCTGCTCTCACAATCGAAGCAGTCGTTTCACAACCCTGATAGATTGCAGCTAAGAGTTCCATTTTTTTAAATGGTTTAGAGAGGACAGCATCAAAACCCAGCTCCATTAATTCTTTGATTTGTTCAGGTGTGGCCTGAGCAGTCATTGCCATCATATAGATATTATTGGACGGAAACATGGATTTAATTATTTCATTCAGTTGCATACCGTCTTTTCCGGGCATTCTTAGGTCAGTGATTACAATTTTCGGTTCTGAGATACGTGCGGCATCTAAAAACTGGTCAACGGAAGAGAAAAAGGAACCTTCGATGGCATTCTTGTCAAAAATATTCTTAATCAGATCCAAAATGTATGGTTCATCATCAATTACATGTATATGTGGAATGAAATTAGGTTTATTTGGTAGGTGGTCTATAGGATTTACAAGGTTCGCAGCAAATTCACGCATATTGCCCTTCGGTAACTTGATATTGATAAAAAAAGTAGTGCCCTTGCCAATTTCACTTTCCAGCCTTATTGAAGCGTTCATTCTCAATATAAGTTGTTTCACAATAGCCAGTCCCAGGCCGGTACCTTTCTGAAAGATGAGCGTGTCCTTATCTTCGATTTGTTCAAAATATTCGAAGATTGTTTCCTGATGTTCATGAGCAATTCCACATCCGGTATCTTTCACTGCAAGTTCGATCGAATAATTATCCTTCTCTTTATCAATGATGTCAGCTTTTAGTATTATACATCCGGAATTTGTAAACTTAATTGCATTGTTTACTAAGTTGATGAGTATTTGGCGAAGTCTGAATTCATCACCCCGTACGATAATTTCTTGGTTCTCAAAGTTGCACAAGAGTTTGAAATCTATTTGTTTACCATGCAAAAGTGGGAGCTGGGATTGATAGGCGTATTCCAATACAGATCTGAAATCGAAAGTCCTATCCGTCAATTCAAACTTATCCGTCATAATCTTACTGTAATCCAGGATATCACTTACTAAATAATTTAGGTGATCTGCAGAGTTTTTGACGACGGAGATGTTCTCTTTTGTAGGTTCGGCTTCCATCAGCTCTGTGTATCCAATGATTGTTTGTAGTGGTGTCTTTAATTCGTGACTTACATTTGCGAGAAATCGTTCTTTCACTTTGCTTAGTTCTTCCACTCGTAGTTTTTCCTTCTCAAGCTTTACCCGATATACTCGCGATTTTGTGATG
>SLDF01000128.1 GCA_007125435.1 Saprospiraceae bacterium | reverse complement strand
TGCAAATAAAACTTGAAAGTTATCAGTCATCTTTAAGCCTAAACAGCGAAGAGCACAGAGTGCTTGTAGCGTAAACAGCAAACGGAGGCGACAGCCGATCGTTTGCATAAACAGCGAAGCGTAAACATCCCGTAACCGACAACCGACAACCGACAACCGAAATTATATATTCTGGAATAAACCAACGCATCAAGGCCATTAATATATATAATTTTCGCATATTTGCAGGCGTTGAAAATAGATGAATATCGTGGCCAAGAAGAGTAAATCCAGTACCAAGCATACGCCTTTAATGGCGCAATATTATGATCTCAAGAAAAAGCATCCCGACGCAATTTTACTATTTCGTGTAGGAGATTTCTATGAGACATTCGGGCAGGATGCGGTGAAGGCGTCCAAGGCATTAGGCATCACGCTGACAAATAGGAACAACGGAAGCTCAGATACTGAATTGGCCGGATTTCCACATCATTCATTGGACTTGTACCTTCCCAAATTGGTTAGAGCCGGCTATCGCGTGGCGGTCTGTGATCAATTAGAAAAGCCTAGCAAGGATAAAAAGTTGGTCAAAAGGGGTATCACTGAAGTCATCACACCCGGTACGGCACTGGATGACAAACTATTGGACCACAAGAAAAATAATTACTTATGCAGCATTGACCTGGGTAAGGATAATGAAAAATCGGGGATAGCATTTCTGGATATTTCCACTGGTGAGTTTTTGGTGAGTGAAGGAGACAGCACATTTATCGATAAGCTCATTCAAAGTTTTCAACCGTCAGAGATTATTTTTTCAAAGTCCATGCGCCAGCATTTTCTAAAGAAGTACGGTGACACATTCTACACCTACACGCTGGAAGAGTGGATCTTTTCTATTGAGTTTACCGAAGAGCGGCTATTAGAGCACTTCAAGGTACATTCGATGAAGGGATTTGGTATAGAGGATATGGAAAAGGCAAAAATTGCTGCCGGTGCGATTTTGTATTATCTTAATACAACGGAAAACACACAGCTACAGCACATCAATACCATAAGCCGAATCCAATCAGATGCTTATGTGTGGTTAGATCGGTTTACTATTAGAAACCTCGAGCTCGTGTATAGCCCGCACGATACAGGCAAGCCTTTAATTGACGTCCTGGACCGCAACATCAGTCCTATGGGATCGAGGCTGATGAAGAAATGGCTGCTGATGCCATTGACCAATCTGGATAGAATACACTCCAGACAAAATGCTGTTGAATATTTCTTTAATCAAAGAGAAAGCTTTGATACAATTGATGCGCTTTTGAAGGATATGGGCGACCTCGAGCGATTGGTGGCCAAAGTGCCGTCCGGTAAAATCAACCCTAGAGAGGTCCAGCAAGTCGGTAAAGCATTAAGTGCGCTAAACCAATTGAAGAGCCTACTCATTGGCATCGAAGTACCGGAAATACAGAAGCTGGCTGATGGTATCAACCCTTGCGAGGTTCTCGGCAAAGCCATCTCAGAACAACTCATGATTGATCCGCCAACCCATGCCTCCAAAGGCAATACAATAGCTAATGGCGTATCAGAGGAGCTGGACGATCTCCGCGATATCATAGCTAACAGTAAAGAACGCCTTGCAGAGATACAACAAAAAGAAGCGATCGCTACAGGTATCACCAATCTGAAAATAGGGTTCAATAATGTATTTGGCTATTACTTAGAAGTCACCAATAAATATAAGAACCAAAATCTCATTCCAGAAAACTGGGTCAGAAAACAGACCCTTACCAATGCAGAAAGATACATCACCGATGAACTGAAGCAACTGGAAAGTAAAATTTTAACGGCAGCAGATAAAGTCACTGAGCTGGAAGAATACTTATTCAGTAAGTTAGTCATGACTATAGCAGAATACATCCCCCCTATCCAACATAATGCGAATATAGCTGCTCAAATAGACTGCCTGACCTCTATGGCAAAATTGGCCATTGACCGATCCTATAACAAACCGATAATAGATGATAGTTTTGTCTTAGATATACACAAAGGAAGGCATCCTGTAATCGAAGATAGTCTGCCACCCGAAGAAAATTATATCCCCAACGATGTGTACCTAAACAATGAAGATCAACAAATACTCTTAATTACAGGTCCTAACATGTCTGGTAAATCTGCATTGCTAAGACAAACGGCGTTGATATGCTTGATGGCACAAATGGGTGGTTTTGTTCCAGCAGAAAAAGCACGTGTGGGTATCATAGACAAAGTTTTTACAAGAGTAGGCGCATCGGATAATATTTCTTCAGGTGAGTCTACCTTCATGGTAGAGATGAATGAGACAGCCTCTATCATGAACAACCTGTCTGAGAGAAGTCTTATCCTTCTCGATGAAATTGGCAGAGGAACCAGTACGTATGACGGTATATCTATTGCGTGGTCATTAGCTGAATTTCTACACAATAATACCTATGCCAACCCTAAGACACTATTTGCAACCCACTACCACGAGATGAATGAATTGGCTGAGAAATTTAATAGGATTAAAAACTTCAGTATCTCAACCAAGGAAGTAGGTGACAAAATCATTTTTCTCAGAAAATTAATACCGGGTGGCTCACAACACAGCTTCGGTATACATGTCGCCCGTATGGCCGGCATGCCAAAAGCCGTAGTAGACAGGGCAAATGAAATACTCGAGCAATTAGAACAGAAGTTTATAGAAGACAATAAGTCAGCAGCTAAGACTCGAACTCGTAAAGTATTGCAATCATCTCAGCCTTCATACCAGCTCAGTATCTTTCAATCACAAGACCCAAGAGCCGAGCATGTTTCAAAACTAATTAAAGACCTAGATTTAAATGGCATGACACCTATTGACTGCTTTATGAAATTGCAGGAACTCAAGAATATGCTATAAAGGAAATATAGAAGGCAAGAAAGGATTATGGGTAAGTGCTTTTTATCTGTGTTTTAGCTTTATAATGTTGTCTTTTGAATGGTCACTTATGCTTTATCGGTAATGTTTTCCATGTCTATTCTTCAAATGCCCTGAAGGGGCAAAACAACACAGCGTAGGGCATTACCTGACGTCTGGATTGAAATTTTAATCTCACTCTGAAAGGGTGAAACAATGCCCGAGTAGAGCTTGATGTTGTAAATGGATATTTGACTTGTCGACGTGGTTTGATAAATTGATCTCCCACCATGAGCTCTGGAGGCTGAGCCAGAGTCGGCAATACTTTTATTGTAAAAATTAGTAGAGTAAACTTAGCTTAGTGCTCAAATTAGGATTCGTTCGACGCTGAGCCGAGGGCGGCTCAGTTCCTTCGTTATCAGATTGACGTTTTTGATGATGATTAGGTCGACGCTGAGCCAGAGTCGGCTCAGTTCCCTCACTATTTGCTTGACGTTTTTAATGATGATTAGGAGAAGCTGAGCCAGAGTCGGCTCAGTTCCTTCGTTATCAGATTGACATTTAGTCAATCTGATTGCTTCGCACCACTCAGTCATGCACCGTTCAGTCATGCACCACTCAGTCACCTTATCACTTTATTCAATAATAATCTCATCTATAAAAATGTAGGATGAGTTACCATGACCCAAATGCCATTCTGGTATTTCTCCATAGTTTTTTGCCTTGACCTTTATATATCTTCCTTTCATAGGCTGAGTGATGGTATATTGTGAAGAAATATAGCCATATTCGTCATCCGGGACAGCAGTCGCTACCGTTTTGATCGCCTTAAATTCATGCCCATCCTCAGAAACCAAGAATGTCACCTCTCTCGGCAGCCAAATCCACGATTTAATATCTTGGGCAAAACCGGCTGAAATAGTATTAAAAGTCTTGACCTCCTTAATATCAACTATAGCCACAAAGTCCTGATCATAAAAACCCATCCAATTTCCTAATCTCCAGTTCTTTGCTCCTCTTAAACCATTGACAAGATCATCAGGACCTTCACCGGCATATTGAGGGTGTGGATCACTTAATAGCTCTACTGTATAATTATTGGATAAGCGATTGTATGAGGCCACAACTTCAAAACTCTCAATACCATTACGGTTTATAGTCTTGGCTTTAACCTCTGTATCGTCGTAAATGACAAGTGAATCACGGTATAATACCCATTGGCCATCATTAAGACTGTAGTAGACGGTATCTTCATCAAATAAAGTGCTTATATGTAATGTCACTTTATCTTTAAATACGGGGAGTACAGGCTCTATTACAGGATTAACTGCTATTGGAAAATCCTCAATAAGAGAGATAGGAGCATTCGCATAAAATACAGATGACTTGTCTTCTTTATTTGAAAAAATGAAACTCAGCTCACCGCCTTTCACTATATCTTCATGGTTGATATAAGAACCAATATCTGTATCGTTCAAGCGTGCCTGAGCAATTGTACTGTTCTTCCTTCTACGACCTTGAGCAGAAATTGTAAAAGATTGCCCATTTTCAAGGTGAATGGTCGCTTTGTCAAATAATGGATATCCTATGGCATAGATATTACTGCCCGGAGTTACCGGATAAAACCCTAATGCACTCATGACATACCAAGCTGACATCTGACCACAATCCTCATTGCCACTCAAGCCATCAGGTAACGCAGAATACTGTTCTTCCAGAATTTGATGTACACGCTTTTGCGTTTTATCAGGTCTGTTTATATAGTTGTACAGATAAGCCATATGATGGCTGGGCTCGTTCCCATGTGCATACTGACCGATTAATCCGGTGATATCGACCTGATGCCGGCCACTTAGCCCTAATTCCGTCTCAAAAAGCTCATCAAGTTTAGCGTCAAAAGCAGAGGGGCCACCATGTAAGTCTATCAACGTATTGATATCTTGAGGTACATAAAAGCCATACTGCCAGGCATTAGCTTCTGTAAAATTAAAATCTACCTCTGTTGGGGCAAATGGCGTTTTCCAACCACCGTTATACCTCGGCCGAAACAAAGATGTGCCTGGATCAAATAGATTCTTGTAATATTGTGCTCTCTGAATAAATTCCTCATATACATCTTCCCGTCCTATATCCTTTGCAAATATGGCAATACACCAATCGTCATAAGCGTATTCTAATGTCTTCGATACAGACTCGTGATCGTGATCACTTCCTATATACCCTCGCTCTCGATATATTTCGAGTCCATGATGTGTCTGATTGGCAGAATGGATCATAGCTTCCAGAGCAAGATCAGCATCAAAGTCTCTGATGCCTTTCATCCATGCATCCACTATGACAGGTACACTGTGATAACCAATCATACAAAAGGTCTCATTAGCTGCAAGCTCCCAAACCGGCAATAGCCCTCCCTGTTCATAATGCCGCAAAAAACTATGTATGAACTCCAGCGTACGTTTTTCGTCAATGATCGACATGAGTGGGTGTAATGCCCTGTAGGTGTCCCAAAGTGAGAAAATGGTGTACTGTCTAACCCCTTGATCAATATCATAAATTTTTCCATCCATGCCCCGATACCTGCCATCTAAATCGGACCATACATTCGGTGCTATAAAACAATGATACAAAGCTGTATAGAAAATAATCAGATGCTCTTCATTTTCTGTTTCGACTTCAATCCTACCCAAATGTTGATTCCATGTATCTTTTGAGCGCTTCTTTACATCTTCAAAGCTCAATGATGGCACTTCATTAGTGAGATTATATCGCGCCCCTTCTTGATCTACAGCACTAAGACCTACATTAACTATCAATGGCTCACTTTCATCTCTATTCGTGAAAGTAACAATGGCTTTTATACCTGTGCTTAAAATAGTATCTCCTTCAATGTTGACTGGATTGTCGTCAATAAAATACTCAATCTGCCCGATATCATGAGAAAACGTCATGTAAAAATAAATGTGCTGATCTTCGGCCCAGGCTTTAGATTGTCTATGCCCACTTAAGCTTCGACCATCGACCTGAAGTAGACTGGATGACAACACCATGTCGCGGTGATCCAGATCCACAACAATAGACATAGGTTTATTGTCCAGAGAAGTATACCTGTGGTACCCGGTGTGACTACCGACAGTCAACTCAGCCTGAATATTGTAATCATTTAGTAATACTTTATAGTAGCCGGGTGTCGCTTCTTCATTTTCTTTGTAAAATGTCGATTGATACCCATAGTCTGCAATATTAACTTCTCCTGTGAATGGCATGACCAGAATATCACCATAATCACTGACCCCTGTCCCACTGAGATGCGTATGTGAAAAACCGTAAATGATGCTATCGGTATAATGATATCCAGAACATCCATCCCATCCATCTAATCTGGTATCAGGACTAAGCTGCACTAAACCATGAGGATAAGCAGCCCCGGGATAAGTATGTCCATGTGCATCTGTTCCAATAAAAGGCAAAACATAGTCTACATATCTCATTCGCTGAGAATATAGATGAGATCTCTCACAGGCAAAACAAACAAAAAGTAATACAGCAGTGCATAAGGTAAAGAAAGCACTTTTTAAGCCGAAAGATGTATTCAATTTCATTCTGTAAAAGTAAGGAATATTCAAACAAAGCATATACGTATATAGCTACTTTTGAATTCGTTACTTTGGGCATCACCCTCCACTTCGTTATGGGTCGATTTTTAGAGTCTGAAAACTGTTATAAAGTAAAATATTTGCACCATATTTTCTTCTTTCCATACTTTATATATTAACCTCAATATGCCTTTTTAGTTAATTTGAACACATAAATATTTGTCCAACAATATATTTTCAAGTATATTCACCAACTAAACGACTTCGAAAATAGAAACGGTTTTCACAGGGACGATCTTTTTTTCACAATCATAATCTAGCTATTAGATCATGATGCACTAAAACCGTCCACTTATGGACTCAGCTAAACTAAAAAAATTCTGTGTCTCGCATAGAATTCATGGCAAGCCCTCCTCACATTTTACCAGGCGACTACAGCGCTTAGTATGGATTTTATTCTTTTTAATGTCTTGCACAGCTTTTTCAGGCCTTCATGCTCAAGATGAGTCATCAACTGAAGAAGAAAGGGAAATGTATGTCATCGTAGAGGGGAGCTCAGACGCAGTTGTCCTGGAAACAGAGGAACGCTGGAGCAGATCACTAGGATCATTAAGATTAGATCAGAAAGTCATAGTATTAGATCCAAAAGAGCTCAAAGATGAGACAAGGACTTTAATTAAAATCAGGACTATAATAGGACAAGACACGGTTGTAGGTTGGGTAAAGAGAGCTATTCTAAGTGATGAGGTAACTACAATTAATGCAAGGGGAAGTGAAGGCGCGGCTCGCACTGGAGGGACTGCCGTAGGCGCTATCAAGGCTAATGTAATGCCTTCTGCTGACCCCATACCATTCGATGACATATTACGATCAAATCAGCAAAAAAATAATAACAGCAAACCCAATATTGACATCATATCCATCACAGGTACCGGGAAAACGAGTGGCTCAGTATTAACCATGAAAGTTAAAAACAGCACCAACACACCTGTAAAAACTACAATTGGAAGAAATGCCATACCAAATCAATATGATGTAGAAAACAATAATAACGGAGACCTTGTACTTGTAAAAACAGGAAAAAAGCATCAGGACTATATTGTAACAGGGCCAGGCTCAGTAACACTACCACCAGATGAGGAAACAGACATTCCTTTGACAGGGGTGTGCATTTCGCCCAACCTTCCACCGCTACCAGAAGGTAAACCCATAAAGATAAATAACAATATTACCTCCTACCCTATTCCTGTAACATCCGATACTCCTATCACCGACTTTAAAGTTATAGACACGGACTCAAACAAGCCTGTTGTTAATCCAATCATATCAGTTTCACCCCTTCCTTCTTCAGACCAGTCTATCTACATCCCATCGGGAAAGGGAGACGATTACGATAATCTGATTGTTGCTGCTGTTTCCAGAATAGATTCTACTATAGAAGAAATGGACACAGATGGTCACTATTACACAGGTATATTCAAAGATGGAGTACCCAATCACAAAGATGTCATCAGGCAGTTTACAACATGGATATACATTGGCATACTTACAGATGATAATTATGACCAGGACGACATTCAAGTCGCCATAGAAAAAGAAACAAAAAGCCAGGGTATTAAAATAGAATCAGAGGATATCAAAAATCAAGCGTCATTTATTTATGACCAATCGATCCAAACGGGACTAAAAGCAGGCGTCATTTCATATACACCCGTCATCACACAGGAGGCAGAGAGAAGGCAACCTGTAATCAGTAATGAAGATCCAGGCTGTGACACCATCAGACAGAAAGCATCAGCAATGCTTGAGCTTTCTGCAAAAATGCTATGTCAGGATGTCAGCCCCATTCTCAATGCACTGGATAAGTTGTTTTCAAAATACGCCGGTGCTCTAGATGAGCTCGCTGAATTAAGAGGCAGGTCAGATGCTATTGATCAGTTTAAAGATGATATCGAGGCCATGAAAGACGATGTTGTAAGTGGTTTAAAAAAAGAAATTGAAGACAAAGAAGGTATGAATAGTGAAGACGAAGATTGCGGTGGAGATTGGAAAGCGAATATGATCAATCGATTTGGCGACAGTAAGGGTACGCAACGGAGAATCCAAAATACCGAACGCGCATTTGAACAAGCAAAAAACTCACAGCTCAAGGAATTAAACAAAAGATTAGAAAGACAAGAAAAGTATTGGGACGACATAGCCGAACCCCTCAATGAACAAGCAGAGGCAACAGGTGAGGCTATTTCTGAATTAGAAGAAGACATTGAATCTATAAAAAAAGAGTTGGACGACCTCATTGCCGAGCTACTAAAGAATGTATGTGACTTCAAGATATTATGGGAGGATTTATTAAGGTTCATGGAAGCCAACTATCAGTGCTTAGATTGTCCCCAAGAAATACTGGAACCTCCTCCAATAATACAGCGACTTAACGACTGCTTGAAAGACTTGCTTAAAGCACTAGAGGGTCTTAAAAACCACGCCCCATTGCCAGGCGATGAGGAAATGGCGCAAAAGGAAGCAAAGTCAACATTTGACAGAGAAGGTGCTCTTGAGAAATTCAAAGAAGTGAGAGAGGCCATTGACAGATACAATGAACATATAGCTACAGGTGGAGGAGCTACAATGGTATCTGCACCTGCAGAATGCAAAAGATTATTAACCAGATCAAGCGGATATCAATTCTTTGGAGGCATCAACAGACCTCAAACATCAAGTGGTGACATTGGTAGAACATATGGCACTATGGGAGGGAGAACAGTGGCAGGCCCCTCCGACCCTTCATCTATGAGCAACAGCAACGACAGAAGAGCGTACAGGAGAGAGCGTAATGAATACAGAGCAGAGGCGGCCAAACTAGCAAGAGAGGTAAACCGTGCAGTCAGGTCTGCTAAAAGAGGTCACAATGGAGAACCCATTGAAGAAGCCTTTGCAGATGAAGGTAATGTAAATGCACACGGTAAAACAAAAGCAATCCCTTATAAGGAAGACAATCAAAAAGAACTCAATAAACTGATTGATAAAATCATAGATGACATTCTAAAATGTTACAATAAAAACCTGGCGCAGCAGCAGCAAACCAGATATTATGAACTGGTAACGAAGTGCCTCATTTTTAGACAATGTGGCCTCGCAGTTGCCACTACATATGGAGATTATAAAAGACTTCTCGACTCCCTACAAACACACAACGATCACAAAATCGATCAACTCCGCCGTGAACTCGAACATCTAAAGAGATCAAGAGATAGGCTGAGTAACAGAATCTCAGATGTAGAAAAAGAAATAAGAGATATTGGCAATGAAATCGACAAGGTTGGATCAGGAACAACAGGTAGCAATTCAGATGCAGCAAGAAGTGCAAGGCGAGCACTAAACAAGAGGATGGCTGAGCAAAGAGATGCAATGAAATATCTACGAAGACATAGAGACAATATCAATAGTCAAATCAATAATATAAACACCAGATTAAATCGTGTACAACGCCAATCTGATAATTTGAGCAGGGCAAGAGGCATGTCAACTCTTAGTGACATTGATGACTGTGAAAGAGAACTAGAAAGAACGGAAAACCTTAAAGAGCGCATAACTGATACTCAAGACGAGCAAATTGATCCCGCCATTGAGGATATTGAAAAGGACTTTGAAGGTGCTTATGAAGATGTGAGCTCGGGTTTCGATGAGGCATCAAGAATCTCAGACGGTGTTACGGGTATAGGGAATGATGGTGCCAATATACATGCTGAACTGAATGAAATAGAACGCGCCAAACAAGCATCTATAGCACTCAGACGAAGAATCAACTGCGAGATTTTGCTTGCAGAACACTACAACCGAAATAGACCAAGAGGAACGCCTGAAATCGACATTGAAGATCTAAAAGATGAAATTGACAACATCAGTGAATTTTTGAAAGACTTACAAGAGTTGACCAAAAAGTTGCAAAATGCTAATGAAGATATAAATGCTATACTTGATGAAATCAACAAGAAGGCCGGTCAATTATTAAAAGGCGCCAAGAAGGTCAAAGAAGTATTGGAGTTTGCGGAGTCAGTGGCTACTATTCTCGATGGTCTTGGTGAAAATGCGACACCAGATCAAAGAGCAAGAGCATTTGGAGAAGTCATAAACCACGCAGAAAATCTGGCTGGCAAAGTTCCGGGTTTTGGAGATATGATCACCTATTATAGCAAAGCTTATCAAGCTGCAATAAATGCCATTCTGGCCATAGGAGATGAGATGATTGAACCTTTCTTTGAAGCAGCTGAAAGTTTTATCAATAGGCAGCCATGTCATACAATTGCCGATAATGCAGGAGATATGACACTTGATGAGATTATAGAGGATATGTACCAAAGATTTGTCAATAGCATAGGAGGTGATACAGTGCTGGGTGCCGGTCTTAGAGGGGTAAGAAATAGGGATAAGTTCAGAGCAATGTTCATGGCAGAAGCTCAGCAGTATATTATTGAATGCTGTATTTTCAAATAAAAATGACTACCGACATGAATGTCATATTTAGATATAAAGTTTTGTTCATCTTACTATTAGTACAGATGCAAACTAATGCACAAGTCGATGTCTTAAAAGACAGTAATGATCCTATCAATAACCCAAACTTTTACTACAGAATCACACTAGACGATGATGTTGAAGGTCTTTCTTGTTTTGACAATGAGTCAGCAAGACTATTCTATCACTTCAGAGACACCATGCCTTATACTAGGTATATAGATTTTCAAAACGATTCGACTTTTATAATGATGGATTTTGACGTCGACCAGGATGAGTGGACGGATGCTGATTCGCAAGAGTTTATTGACAAATTTAATGAAGACAACCGCGAATGGTTAGAACATGTTACTAATAAAGAAATAGAAAGCCGGAAAAACCAAGAAGTGACAATATCTATGGGTGGAGGTAACAGACCCAACTTTGAAGAAACTGCCAAGGTCAATTTGGCCTCATTCTTGACACGTATGGATCAAAAGATAGGAGGCATATGCATAAACAACTGCTACCCTATTGATAATTGTGAGCAAATAGAAGAATTAGTAGAATTGCAAAACGGTAATATTAGCTTGCAGTTTGTTATTGACAAAATAGAATTCTACGACGAATGGGAGATAAACGAAGTATTTGCTATCCTGAGACTATCCCTTATTTACTCAGGAAATATATTGTTTACGATTGGCTGTCATTGTGAAGAATATCTGAATCGCCTTTATGAAGCAGAAAATACTTACTCCATGCCCCCCTCCGACCCAAAGGATAATTTGTGGGCCGCTATTGACCTTACTAGCCCTCAGGTGAAAAAAGATAAAAAAGGCTTCCCCTGGCTTTGGGTACTTATTCCTGCTGCGGCAACTACGGCTGCTCTCCTCATAGTCACATCTGATGATGATGAACCCGATCCTATCCCTACATGTAATATAGATGCTGATATCAGCACTACCCCTTCAGATTGTGGCCAAAGTAATGGCCAAATAATCATAAACGGACTACCACCTGATGCAGATTATACAATCACTGTTGACAATGTGACGGTGGAGAATAATATAATAGCACGGCCACAGGGCACATACGACGTAGTCATAACTGATAATAGTATTGTAGACTGTAGCGAAACCTTTACAGCCACAGTTGATGAACGCCCACTAAATTTAGACTTAACAATTGAAACCAGTCCAGGCAGTTGCTTCGAATCCGGTGAAGCTGTTTTATCTATCATAGGCGATCAAACCCCGTCGGAAGAAATAACCTTGGGACTAAAACTTCAGTCTTCGCTCAGTGATAATGGCATGCCATTATGGGAAGCCAGCACCACATTTGATCACCTTACCGGCGGAACAACAAACATTGATCTCGTATCAATCATTAAAGAAAGCACATCATTTGAGCCGGTTATTGATAGTATCATCGGAGAACTAACTATCGTCGGCAGCGAGAAAGCGTGCACTCAGACATTTTCTTTCTTTATCCCGGAAGATAGTGTCGATTTACAGGCTAACGACCTGATGTTTACGGGTCTGGTTAACACACCATTTAGTGGCAACCTACTTGATAATGATATAGGCATCGGTCTAACCTTAATCGATGTAAGCCCAATCATTGGTGCGGGTCTCGAGGTGTCGCCCCAGGGAGATTTCACATTCGTAGCTCTGCAAGAAGGTACATTCGAAGTTATTTACACCATTAGAGACACTTGCCAAAGAGAGGACCAGGCCGTTGTAGTATTCATAATTACAGATATTGATCCATGCAATATAAATGCTGAAGTTTCCACAACACCAGCTGACTGTGGTACCAATAACGGTACTGCTAACATAACACTCACAGCTCCTGACGTCGAAAACCCAATTTGGTCGGCTGATGGAGACTGGGTAGCTGAGGGCGAAAACAATCTGATTAACAATAACATAGAAGCCGGCACTTACACCATAACTATAGTAGAAAACCAAACAGGTTGCACCTTAGATGTAACTTTCACTATTGACCAATTGGGTCCTGAAAATTTACTTGATCTTTCCACCACACCTGGCTCATGCTTTGAGAGTGGCGATATAAGCTTGACCTTGTCAGATACTCATTCCAATTATACACTTTGCCTCTTCGACCAAGAACAGTTGCCACTAGGTGAATGGGAAGTGACACCAGGAAATGTTCTGGTATCTGAATTTACGGACTTACATCCGGCAATTTATACCATCACCATCAAGCCAATGAATACTGCTGAAGAATGCTTTGAAGAGGCCACTGTCACTATTGAAGAAGAAGATGTTCCACTCATTGCCAATGATATCATAGTTACTATCAACACAGGAGACATTTGGACCGGCAATATCCTTGACAACGATGAAGGCGTAGGCTTGACTGTTATCAATATAGAAACAGATGATGATTTAGCCATCAATTTTTTACCGAACGGTAATAGCTCATGGGGTCCGAGTGCCGTGCCAAGAGTCCATAACAGCATTTATACTGTTAGAGATACATGTGACAGAACGGCTACTGCTAATATTATCATAACCGTTACGGGTGAAACGCCCTGCGATATAGATGTCTCTATCGAGACATTCCCGGCTGTTTGTGGCATTGATAATGGCAGTGCAACAGTTGTCCTCAGTTTTAGTAGTATCGATGACCCCAACTGGTCATTAGATGATGGGTGGGTACAAGAAGGTGACAATACATTCGTCAATAACAACTTACCAAAAGGCGTGACAGAACTAGTTGTTACAGAATTAACAACAAATTGTGAGTTACCCGTTACCTTAGAGATCGACCAACAGCCAATTGACTTGATAAGCAATATTGAAACTGTACATTCCACATGTCTCTTCGATGGTAACATCATAGTCACGACGACCGCCCCATATCCATCATTGCCTACTGCTACAATTATTTTGTACAAAGACGACATGGAGGTTCTGAATATCTCTGTTCCATGGGGCTTGGTAGAATTGAATAACTTCATCGCTATAGACCCCGGCACTTATCTTGTTGAAGTAAAAGGCACAGGTCAACCGGACGACTGTAAGGATGCTGAAACGGCAATTGTAGAACCAACAGATTTTTTCATGCTGCTTCAAGACGACTTTGCCGAAATCGAGTTTGGAGAAGCCTGGACCGGAAATGTACTTGACAATGATCAAGGCAATAGTATTCAAGTCATCTCAATTACCCAGCCAACAGAAGGGACTTTGGATATATCACCCACTGGAGAAGCTACTTTCATACCAGATGATGGATTCTTTGGAGAGACTACAGCCACATATACTGTGCAAGACATCTGCGGACAAATGGCCTCTGCCAATATATTCATAGTCGTCAATGAACCACCTTGTACATTTATTGATGACTTTTCAGTCATACCAGCAACATGTAATGACCAGGGAGACGTACTATATCAATTGACCCTACCCGATAATAATGAGCTTTTAGTCATAATCACCTATCCAGATATGTCGGTAATAGAATTCGTACTCACAGCAGAAACCTTATTACTTTCTGATCTTGGCCCTGTCAGTCCTGGCACTTACACAGTTACTTTTATCAATCCGGATATTAGTGATGATTGCAGTGAGTCTGTTACAGTGGAGGTTCCTGAGTACACGCCCCCACTGCTTGAATTAATAGAGCAAACACCACCAAGTACACCGGACAGTGATGATGGTACAGTCACATTCTCCATTTCAGGTCAAAGCCCGCCTTATATCCTATTAATGAATGACATGGAGTTTGGCCCCTTTGGCAATGAAACCTTTACCATATCTGGACTTACGGAAGGCGAATATGAAGTCATTGCCATCGATAGTGAAGGTTGTCCATCCAATTTCCTATTCATCCTATTGATTGCCGATGCTCTTTTTCCGCCCCATACATGGACATTGCATCAACATCTTATGCCTACGCAGACCTTACAACCAAATTTGACAAATAGCACCTATGAAGGTCACACTAATTCATCGCTGCAGATGCCACCTGTTAGCATAATGATTTCTGCAGGTTTGCAAATGAGGTGGGGGTCGATTGGACTGTTTTATTCTGACATGCGTTATTCACTCTACTCCGGTTCACATCAGGCACTTCAGCAAGGTAGAATCTCTCAGTATGGTATGACTGTGTCCACTCGTTTCAGTGTAGGGAGAACAACCTGGGACCTATTAGGCGGTGTTGGCGTGCATGAATGGCGATCTATAGATTTTAGCGGTGCATTACCCGCATATAATACGGAGCATAGCCCCCTCATATATTTCTACCCCGGCATACTTTTGCCTATAAAAAATGCTGACCTGAAAGGTGGAATCCTCTCTCAGACTATAGGTCAACAAGCCATAATCACGCCGACGATATCACTGCACCACAGGTGGTAATGGTGTTCATTAGCCTAAAGAACACTAGGTATAGCTTCGATATAAGCCTTAACATAAAAAAAGCAAGATGACATATTCATCATCTTGCTTTTTATAATGGATTGCGGTCTGGTATTAAAACTGCTCTGCTTCAGTATCGATACCCATTTTTTTCATAAACTTATCCATCAATTCAGGGTCTGATTGTATAGCCATGAAAATAGCCTGATACTGATCAGATGTCATTTTGTTTTCGGATAATATTCTCTCAAATTCTTCCTGAGACTCCATTTGGATTTCCTCGATCTTATCAGTTGCTTTGGTAAATTTTTCCATATCAGCAGCACTGACCTGATCAGCACCTTCCGGGCTCATCATACCTCTTTGTATATCCGTGTAGCTATTCACATCTAGACCCTCAGCCTCTACAGCTTGAATCATTTTGGCCTCAGCTGCTTCACTCATTGGCTGGAATATCTCCATCAATTCAATCATCTTATCCATATCAGCATCAGTAACTTCGATATCACCGCCAGGACTTTGCATACCTTCCATTGACATTTCCATGTCGTCCATTTCATCAGCATCTGCTTCACTGTCTTGACTTTCATTACACGCAGTGACGATGAATAATCCTACTATTAGGATGCTTAAAATTTCTTTCAGTTTCATAAAAATTCGTTATAATTTATTTTGAGGTGCAAATTTAGCAATTTATAACCTTATTTTACAATTATGTCTCAATTATTCTCTCCCTTTTACATCAGATAGTCAACTTTATATATATAACAGGTTTCGTCAAGGTATAATTATTTTTAGAAATAAACAGAGTTTAGTTCATTTTGCCGCTTTGGGCATCACCCTCCACTTCGTTACGGGTCGCTACGTTACAGGGCTCCCTGGACGGTCGGCCTCTGCTCCGCTATCGCTGCGCAGAGTCTGGCTCCTGATGTCGCCACCCTTTCACATCGCTGATGCACGTCCAGATAAAACGACATTTTGAGATACACCTTAAAGAACGCGTTAAACCCGAATTATGCATTGGAAATTCGTAATGAGGGTTAAAATCGACGAAGGAGATTCACGAATGCCATAAAAAAAATAAAAGCTATATGAGTAAAT
>SLDF01000316.1 GCA_007125435.1 Saprospiraceae bacterium | reverse complement strand
AGGAGGAGGGTGATGCCCAAACCGACAAAATAGAATATAGCCTTATTAAGCATCCTAATATCGAAAGAGCTTATACTCCGCTACAAAAGTGCCAAAGGGTATGAGGGAGGCCAGCAGTGCCCAGAAGGTATGAAGTCGCTTCCAACGGTCCCTGTAGGCTACTTGTAATACAAGCAAGCAGTAGAGAATGAAGAATACCCCGTGAAGCATGCCGACGATATAATTGGGCTGTGGTATGTCATAGATATATTTGAGGGGCATGGTGATGCCTAATAAAAGGTAGGTAGTGCCCTCTATCCATGCTGTTAATCTAAGACGACCCAGTGCTGTAGTGAGTAATGTCATTATTGTTTATTTTTGGCAGGTAAAAATACAGTATTTGAAAGAGCTGGACCTGTGAATTGTTGTCGTTTAATTGTAAATTAGTGCCGTATATGATTGTATTTGATTAATTTACAGGCTGAAAAATATTCAGATGATCATGAAAAAATCACTTCTTCCTTTTTTGTCGACTTGTCTGGTTGTGTGTGTTATAGGCAATAGTGCCTTAGTCAGCGCCCAGAATAACACCATGATGTTAGATATAGAGGCTGGCTTACAGCATATTTTTCCGTCAAGCTTTCTCGATGGTAAGATTGCGTACACCACTGTAGCCGCCGGAGTTAATTACCTTTACCATTATAAGTCGCTGGGAGTGGAGGTCAATGCATTTTATGCGAATAACAATATTGGAGAAGACAATTTTCATGGTGTAAACGTGGGATTCGGGCCATCAGTCAGATTGCACAAGGGCATATTGAACGGAAGAGAAAGTGCCTATATCAGTGCCGGTTATTTTCAAAATGGTCTTGGGCAGGGACTCTACGCCGCACTGCGCGTAAGGATGCGACACTTTAGTTTTGGTCTGCGCTATCAATCAGATATAGGACCTCAAGACAATAGAGTAAGTGCGGCTATGCTGACCCTGGGTGTCCCTATCAAATTATATGAAAAGTAAATTGTACCTATCTATTTGTTGTTTTCTATGACATGGTTAGCTATAGCCAAAAACTCAGCTGCTGGTCGAAACCCTTTAAACTGATACACTACCTCACCCGAGGGATTTAAAAATAATAAAGTGGGATAAGCTCTCACACCGTACTTTTTGACAATTTCCGGCCCTTCACCTTTTTCGCCGTCCATAGCTACATTGATGAAGTGGGTATTAAACACATCTCCTACTTCCTTGACCGGGAAGGTTCGCTGCTTCAATGCCTTGCATGGACCACACCATGTCGCATAGACATCCATGAACACCAATTTATTTTCCTCCTCCGCTTTGGCTAGAGCTTCACTCAAGCTGCCTTCAAAGAATTGTATGCCATCCTCGCCATTTTGTTTACCAGATGGAAATGTGGTGGCAATCAACGCTAAAAATCCCAGGATAGTTATACCATAAATTAGGGTTTTGACAGACATAAGGCATTGTGTTTAATTGTTGAGAAAATAAGACGGATTATAAACGAAGACATTCAGAATTAGTTATATCATTCGCACCTAAGATTATAGAGTTTTTATCTCATGAAGATTGAGATACTGTATCAACGACCGTTGAACTGGTATACCTCTTCTGCCAATTTTGAATTTGCTGAAGAGCATAATATGAATCAAAGGTAAAATTATAGGTATGTAATCGACCTTGTCGATCAACAAAGCTCAAAGTAGGATATTTTAGCCGGCCCAACATATAACCTAAGTTGTCTTTGAAAGACCCTGCACCCGGTATATGGCCAATGTGTTTTAAGGTAATGTTGCGAATGTCTTTCAAATAAAATATCTGCTCTAAGCTTTTGATATTATTTTGAATGATAATGGCTTCATCACTGAGTGATAAGGTGCCCTTTGTAGATGTTGATGCTCTTTTTCTTATCCACAGCATAGATATAACAGTGGTAGCCAAGAATCCAATACCCACAAAGACCGACAGTATATCATTATCAATCTTTTTTAATACTGAGAAATAGACAGCAAAGCATAGACCAGAAGCCATGAGCCATAGGTTAGATGCCTTGGTTAATTGATTGAAAGCCTTTTGGTCAATGAGGGTGAATGCCGTCATGGTAATTACTTATCTTTATGACCTTCGAGGATGCTTACTATTTTTTCTTTTGACAAGTTCGTTAAAGATGATAGCATCTCTATACTAAGTCCTTTGTCTATTCCATTCAAAATGACGGATGTGATGCCCCGCTCTTCTCCGATTTGAATACCCCGCTCTTCAGCGTCGCTGATCAGTGTTTTTTCGGTTCTTGTGGCGTCCCAAAACTTATCATATGCCAAGAGCTCTTCTTTGGTATAACCGCTCTCTTTTGCAATTTCTAGAGCCTGAGCTATTTCCGGGACGGTCTGTAATTCCCTTATTAATTCGTCATTGAGCATTTCGTTTCCTTTTTAACCCGTTTTATACGATGGAATTTCGTAGTGAGGGTTTAAGTGGCGATAAAATAAGTGATTTCGTGAAAGAGCCATAGTCTCTCCTACGGTGACTGAACGAAATCAAGCGAAGCGCCTTATTTTGAAGCCAATTAAAGCCGTAATAGAAAGTTCTATTGTATAAAGCGGGTTTTGTCTCTGAAATAAAACGTAGCCATAAGACCATTAGTTTCCTTTGGCTAAAATTATAAGACTTAAATTTAGGTATCTCTACGAAGATTAAATGAATGTTATCTAGCTTTTTTTCGAGAATACTCTGATGAGTAAACTGATAATGATGGTAAAACTCATCGTTATCCTTTTCAAACTTTTCATTTACTAATGCCAGCGCATAAACGGGCATGAGTTTTTTGTACACAGCTCCTATGTCTAATTGTTTTACATAGGTTTTGGAAGCGTTGTACAGCATGCGGCTGGTAAATTTGTCTGACCATATCATTTGCATCTCCACAATGAACTGTCTGCCGTAGTTATCTTGGCAACTGACATCAACAATAGAGTTTTTCGAGATTGGAATTTCAGGGAGTAATTCTGTTGGTAAATAATCTATCTTCTCTATTACCTGATCTTCTCTCAAAGGAAGCAGTGCATTTAGAAAGCTAATCAAAATATTGGCATGTTCGCCGAATACACGTTTAAATACCAGATCGCTTTTGGGGTCTAAATATCTCATTTGACAAAAATAACCATAAAAATCAATTACGATAACTTAAACCGATACAAACACCCTAACTCTTCACCCAATAATTCTTGCAGTTTACACACACATCCTTTTTATTTCTTTCCATAGTGATATCTAGTCTGCCTAGTTGGATACCGGCCCATCCGGCTTGATTTACAAATACCGGTTTATCCAGTTTGTTTTTTATGATCGTTGGCTCATCGAGGAAGGTATGGGTATGACCGCCCACGATGATATCTATGTGCCGGCTTTCTTTAGCCAAGACGACATCCGACATGCGGTCTGATTGATAAGCGTAGCCAAGATGAGATAGACAAACTACGAGGTCACATTTTTCTTCATTTTTTAAGATTTCGGCTTGCTTATCTACAGTCTCTACAGTATCCAGAAACTTTACATCGCCATACATCATAGGTGTGACTAGACCATCCAATACAATACCGGCCCCCACTAAGCCTATTTTAATATCGCCCTTTTGTATGACATGTCTGGGGAGCACTATATCCTTTAACGATGTCCGGCTTAGATCATAATTAGAGGCAATAAGAGGAAAGTTTGCATGCGCTTTCAGCTGCTTTGATAAGTTGTCTATACCTTTATCGAAGTCGTGGTTGCCCGGTACGCCGGCATCGTATCCGAGCTTTGACATCAATCTCACCTCGAGCTCTCCGTCAAAAAGATTGAAATACGGCGTACCCTGGCAGAAATCCCCTGCATCCAAGAGTAATACATTATCGACCTCACGTCTTATCTTGTCTATAAGACGGCTTCTTGGCTCTACGCCACCAAGTCCTTGATATTTACCACCATCCATTGGGAATGGTTCTATCCTAGAGTGTGTATCATTGGTGTGGAGTATGGTGAGGTGCAAGAGTTTTTCTTTTGGCATGGCTGCCAGTGGTAAGCTGCCTGTCAATATAGCTCCGGTTGTCAATCCTGCGGTTTTTATAAACTGTCTTCTTTTCATGGCTCTTTTATTTTTGGATGATTCTACCTGAAGATGAAGATGTGACAGATCCTTCTTTACTGGTCATCTCTTTGACATCTTTTATTATGGCGTCTCTGATGAGTAAATCAAACTCGTATCTGGTCTGATCCGGCAACATGCTGAGACCATCTCCGGCATCAGCCAGGAAGTCAGAAGTGACCATGCTGTATATTCGGTCATCTTCAATTGTCTTGCCACCAATCAGTAATTTGTCGACCTTTCTATCATCTATGACCAATAAGACGTGCTTACTTACCGGCCATCCACCGCCCGCAGCAGCTATTTTGTCAAATAGAGACCTGACAGTTCGCCCATCCAACTCCAGAATCACTACATAATTATCAAATGGCATGAGCTCAAATATCGTCCCGGTCTTGATCTCTCCTTCCTGAATCTGTGGCAGACGAATACCCCCATAATTCATTATAGCAAAGTCTATTTGCTGTCCGGAGACCTCGCTAGCCTGCCTATACAGCACATCACCTAGCCAATTGGTCATCTCTGATTCCGGCTTGCGTTTATACATTGTACGGTTCATGGTTCCTATCAATGTGTTCATCTCCTCGTCAAGAGCCGCTTTATAAGGCGAGATCATGTCGATCAACTCTTGATTCGCCTCCAATCCATCAGTATCTTTGCCCACAGTGTATTGTGTGCGCTCAATATTGGCCAGATGGATATGCCGGTGGCATGAAGATGCGATCGCTAAAAATAAGAACAGAACGTAATACCCTTTTTTCATATGATTTACATTATTTCTTTGCTTCGTACTGATCCGAAATGTAAGGCTAAAGTGCCAATTCAGGAAAAATCGTGTGTAATATAATTGATAAGAATGCCATCTTTCTTAGCTCCTTACACTTTGCTTTTACTTTCATAGACAACGCTATCTATTCAGCATTCCTGTTGTAGCAATGGGCTAAAAGTAATGAGTTGTCATTATCTCAGTTAGAGCATACAGTAGGTTTATTTATTTTTGTTTTGGGCATCACCCTCCTCCTGTCGTCGTCGGGTCGCTACGTTACAGGGCTCCCTAATCGGTCGGCCTCTGCTCCACTATCGCTACGCAGAGTCTGGCTCCTGCCGTCGCCACCCTTTCACATCGCTGATGCAATATAGTAGAGAATGACAAGGAGGGTGAAAGCGAAAGGTCGAAGGTCGGCACGTCTCAAGGTCGGAACGTCCAAGGTCTCTTTGGAAGATAAACGTATCATGAGCCAATTGGTAAAATGTAGAACGTAGAATGTATAAGTTATCCTTTGCTCACGTTTAATTCGCTGCGCTCATGTTTAACTCGCTGCCCTCCCGTTTATAGCAGAGCTTCCATGGGAGTTTTTTCTAATAGCCTTTAATTAGATTCCTATTGCAAATAGAACTTGAAAGTTATCAATCATCTTCAAGCCTAAACAGCGAAGTGGACAACGTCCACGTAGCGTAAACGTTTGAGAAAGCGAAGCGCATCTCAAACATTAAACAGCGAAGCGTAAACAACAAGCAACCCGTAACACGTAACACGCAACCGACAACTGACAACAGATTTTCGCGTGAGGGTGACTGAGTGGTGCATGACTGAACGGTGCATGACCGAATGGTGCGAAGCAATCAGATTGACTAAACGTCAATCTGATAATGAGGATGACTGAATGGTGCGAAGCAATTTGGTTGACTTAATGTCAAGCAAATAATGAAGGAACCGAGCCGCCTCTGGCTCGGCATCACTGTATCTTAATAAAAAGTCGCCATAATGAGTAAACTAATAAATCATAATAAATTATAGCCGCCCTCGGCTCAGCATCGACTAAACCTCGATTTAAATCCAATACTAAGAATGCTCTGTAAATCTTACAATAAAATTAAAGCGACTCTGGCTCGGCGACTGGTAAGAAGCCGCTCACACCAGCAGCGACACTCTATGGCAGACCTGTGAATACAAGCGCATAGCCCGGTCCCGAAGGGACACGCCCAAACGAATATCATCTCAAGTCTCATTTAAAACCCGCTTGATAAATAAACAATCCCCCCAATACTTCATCAAGTAAAGGAGGGATTGTTCACAATACAAATCATCAAAATCTTAATTTATTATGACCTTGCAAATCCTATTCTATAATCAGTTGTCTTTGTCAGACCTTTGATTGGCAAAGTCGCCTGAAAAGGTATTCAAAAGTAGGCCACCCATAAGGGCCCCATATAGTGTGCTATTAAGTGGTCTGGAAGTGATCGCGCAAGTGCCGGACTGACACCCTACATAGTAGTAATACAACCAACCTCCTAGAGCGCCAATAGCTATGCCCAATGCTGTCAAAATAATGGATTTACGTGTCATCTTTAATATTTTATAGCAATGTGGTAGGGCAAACGTATTCGCTGACCTTGAATTTACCATCCTCTTTAATGGCGTCGAATCCACCTTTGATGTCTACAAGCTTGTCAAAGCCTCTGGCTCTCAAAATCGAGTTGAACACCATGGACCTGTAACCACCTGCACAATGTACATAATACGTCTTGTCTTTGTCAACTAATGCCATGCTATCATTGATGTAGTCAAGCGGGGCATTGATGGCGTCAATGACGTGCTCACTGTCGTGCTCACTTTTTCTGCGCACATCGAGTATATTTAGCTCCTCTTGCTCGCCTCTTTTTAAGAGCTCAGCTGGCGTAATGGATTCGATTTCGTCTATCTCACGACCCTCTGCCTGCCAGGCTTTGAATCCTCCTTCCAGGTAACCTATGACATTGTCGTAGCCCACTCTGGCCATTCTGGTGATGGCTTCCTCTTCGGTGCCTTCATCAGCGATGACGAGGATTTGCTGCTTGACGTCAGGCACCAATGTACCTACCCAGGATGCAAAGCTACCGTCAAGGCCTATATTAATAGAATTAGGGATAAATCCTTTGGCAAATTCCTCAGGCTGTCTGGTATCTATCATCAATGCCATGGTCTCATTAGCAGCTGCCTCAAATGCTCTCGGGCTTAGTGCTGACTGACCTCTCTCCAAGACCTTGTCTATGCTTTCATAGCCCTGAATATTCATCATCACATTAGCCGGGAAGTAACCAGGAGGAGGTGTCAATCCGGTCAAAACTTCTTCGATAAAAGCCTCTTTGCTCATCGGCTGAAGGGCATAATTTTCGCGCTTTTGATTGCCTAGTGTATCAGATGTCTCTTTGCTCATTTTCTTGCCACAAGCAGAACCGGCACCGTGTCCAGGATAGACTGTTATGTGATCAGGTAAGGGCATGATCTTATTATGAAGTGAGTCGTATAAATGACCGGCTAATTTTTCCTGAGTCAATTCTGCTATAACCTTCTGTGCAAGGTCAGGACGACCTACATCACCTATAAATAAAGTGTCCCCGGTAAAAATAGCCTGCTCCTTACCCTCTTCGTCGATCAATAGGAAACAACTACTCTCCATGGTGTGGCCCGGTGTGTGAATGACTTTAATAGCTACATCACCAATCTGAAATACCTGGCCATCCTCAGCAATAACTGCATCAAACCCCATCTCCATACCTGTAGGCCCGAAAACGATATCTGCTCCAGTCTTCTTGGCAAGGTCTACGTGCCCCGAAACAAAATCCGCATGGAAGTGGGTCTCGAATACATACTTAATCTTAGCATTATTTGTCTCCGCCATCTTAATATATGGCTCTACTTCTCTTAATGGGTCAATAATGGCAGCTTCACCTGCACTTTCTATATAATACGCTCCATGTGCAAGACACCCTGTATAAATTTGTTCTACTTTCATTGTTTATATTTTTTTCTGTTATAAAATGGTATAATCGATTATTTGTCAAAATTTCCAATTGACAATGCAAATATACAGTGGCTTTGCGCATACAATTGGTAACATTTGTTACCGGATGGAAAATGAAAATAATGACAAATGTCAACTTGAGCATTGACCCTTATTAATAAATTGGAAGACATGTCTTATAAAGTGATAAAGTAACAATAAAAAAGGCGTGATTCAATTTACAATGAATCACGCTTTTTAACTTTTGCCACCGCTACTCAATAACCACAAATATAATAGTCAAAACGGTGAGCCTCATTAACTAGAGACTATCATCAAAACTGTCAGTATCGTCAAGACTATTCAAATCGGATTTTCAAACGATTGGCTATTTCGTATGAAGGAATTGCAAATGCGACCCCTTCAATACTGTAACCACTTAATTTGGCATTAACGACACCTAAAACTTTACCTTCTTTGTTGACCATAGCGCCTCCACTATTGCCATAATTGATACTGGCATCTGTCTGAATCAGCTTGGCCTCATGAGCCAAAGGTCTAATACCTGATATAATGCCGCGAGAAACTGTTTGTGATAAATCCTCTGCTGTAGGGGTCCCAATAGCATAAACATCGTCACCTATAGGGTAGTTATCAGATGTATTTATTTCAAACGGTTTAAAATCTACGGCATCAGTTTTGAGCAGAGCCAAGTCATAAATCTTACTTGCCCTGACTAAAGTTGCATTATACTTGTTGCCCTTATTATCTATGACATGTAATCCGGAGGTATCGGTCACGACATGATAATTCGTAATAATATAACCATCTTTACTAATCACAAAACCGCTACCCATCTTATCTTTACTCTTAATGGTAAATGAGGAGTTTACTGCTTCTGAAAGATCAGAAACAAAATCATCTGATTTTAACAGGACGGTTTCGGGAAACGCTTTTTCTTTGTCGGCCTGGCTCCTGTCTTTTAAAGCTTCAGTAATTTTCTTATCGTTGAGAAATTGGATCAATCCGATCTCTATAGCGTCTTTTATGGTTTCTTGAAGAACTTCGTCAACATCTTCATAATCAAAAATTGGAAACTGACCTGATCGCGTTTTTATCTCATGGGACAATATTTTTTCTTTGTAGATATCTAAAATATCAAACCGAATAACCAAATCGACAAAAACCATACCTGCTTACAAAATTAGAGGATACATCCATAATTTCCCTTTTCTTATGCTTGACATGACTCAGTGTATATTTGATTATGTCAGCATCGATAAAGAGATTATCAAGATAACTTATATTCAATACCCTACCTGATGTATCAATAAAGTCTAAGTCCTTCAGTAGGTCATTGAGAGCCAAAGAAAAGATCGAATTTTCAATTTTTACGTCTTTGTCATCATCATCAGTTTCAGCCTTCTTTTTGGAGTCTTTTTTCAAAAAGTTTTTGTATGATTTAAACACCCTATATTTTCTATCACCACTCTCAATATCAACTCCAACTTTGTTTACAGTTAGATTCTTCATATCGGAGACCTTAGCTACTTTGGGATACTTTTTTGAAGGAATAGCTATCTCTTTATCATAATTGAATGCTCTCGGACCTGTATCTAGAATGAAAGGATAAAATAAAAAAAGTATCGATACAAATGATACCGGTGATTTTCTGTGCTGAAAAACAACAATATTTCTGTCGTGGTGATCAGGCGACTTTACTGTAATTTGCTTAGGTTCCATATCTCTTTCTAGATCATAACGGCCATTATTAGCCCTCGCCTTTTTACCATTTATATAAATGGTTTCGGATCGTTTCGTATCGATGGCAACCTTTTGGTTTTTAGGGGTCAATAACGATGCACAACTGGTCAAGAGTATGGACATCGTGGTTATTAAAAGTAGGTATCTTCTCATAATAGTATTTTAATAGTTAGCAATAATTAGTTAGTAAAAAAAATAGCCCATATCAAAACTTGCGTTTAAGGACACAAATACAATTAGCGCCATAAAAAAACTTATCTGCATAAAACGCAAACTACATTTTCTATTAGATAACAGATTTATATTTGGGCTATAAAAAGATACTGCAAATAAAATAATTAATCTATAAAACCACCAATGAAATATAATTAAGTTTTAAAAAAATATCAATCACCACCTACATTAAACAATCACATTAAAAATAGTATTAAATACTTAACAACTAAAAATCAGCCGATTAAAATAAAGCTTTAAAGAAATACATAAATCGTCTTTATGAATTAACCTTTTTATGAAGGTATATATAACCCAGCCTCAAACCATCTGAGAAAAGAGGTTAACCAATCCTGATATTGTCTATCTGCCTTTGGTAGGGCGCAGAATTGAACTAAGTGCAGAATTAGTATTTCTTTTAGCTTAAAGATGCAGACCAGGGCGCATACCATTTTTTTTGCTATGGGCATCACCCTCCACTTCGTTATGGGTCGCTACGCTCCGGGGCTCGCTGTTCGCTCGGTCCTTCGGACTCACTCGCATTCGCTCGTGACCCACTACGCATCGCTGATGCTTGATCAGAAAAAACAACATTTTGAAATATATCCTGTAAACAAGTGAGATATTGTATTCAAAGAGATATAAATCATTGATAAAGAAACGCCATCCCCTCATTAAAAAGAAAAACTTGCTCTTCTGTATATAGTTAAATTAGTATCACTTTGATTACAAAATCACCTACGTAAATTGTACTTTTGCGACGATGAATTTAACAAGGTGAGAAGTGTAAAAAAATAGCACGGCCGATATCTCTCAGTCTTTATAAGAAAACTCCCAAGCATGCCTGTTTAATCAAAATACGAAAAAGAAACAGGCAACTTAATATTTCATTCAAAATAAACATATTATGATTTGTATTTATGTGTAAATGTGTTATATTTGTGCTTAGTATATCAATAACCCCTGATTATTTAGCCAAGCCTACCATTGCAAAATCCTTTGCACATCAATACTTAATTTTTTAAAGGTAACCAACTATGAGAAAACTGATAGTAATCCTCATTGGCGGATTGACGCTTGTAGTAGCATGTACTTTTGATGCTCTTGAATTCACAATTGATAGAGAATTAGAGCAATTAATTGGCGATCGGTCAAAGTATATTCTTCCAAGGTCAAACGAATTAGACAAGATTCCTCAGTCTATATCCAACCCACTAACAGAGGAAAAGGTAGAGCTTGGAAAGTTTTTGTTTTTCGAGACTGCATTTGGTGTAGAGCCAAGCCAGCACAGCCATTTACATGCTTTTTCCTGCGGTACTTGCCATGTTCCCGCAGCGGGGTTTAGGCCTGGAACTTTTCAAGGTGTTGCAGATGGTGGTTATGGCTTTGGCAAGAAGGGTGAAAGGAGAATAAAATACCCTACCTATACAGATGACGAAGTAGATGCACAGGGCAATAGACCGTTAAGTGTGCTGAATGTTGCTTTTGTTAACGTGTCCATGTGGAATGGATCGTTCGGTTCTGATGCAGAAAACGAAGGCACTGAAGATATGTGGGGTGTATTAGACCCGGCAACTGAGCTTAATAATTTGAGGATAGGAACCTTTGAGCAGCAAAATATAGATGGGCTGGAAGTACACAGAATAAATTATTCAAAGCATTTAGTTGAACAGTTTGGTTACAAAGAAATGTTTGATGCTGCCTTTCCTGATGTTCCAGAAGAAGAGAGGTACAGTCGATTGACAGCAAGCTTTGCTTTATCTGCCTATATACGTGCCTTAACTACAACTGAGGCACCATTTCAGAAATGGCTAAGAGGCAATGAAAATGCCATGTCCGAACAACAAAAGAAAGGAGCACTTCTCTTCTTTGGGAAGCTAGGATGTGTAGATTGCCATAATCAACCTAATTTGGGCTCTAATACATTTCATGCTCTTGGTGTAAAAGACTTATGGGAAAGGGGAGCACTTAAAACTTCGGTAAATGATCTTAGGACTTTGGGACGTGGAGGTTTTACTGGAAGGGAAGAAGATATGTTTAAGTTTAGGGCTCCTCAGCTTTATAATTTGGCAGATTCAGGTCCTTATTTTCATGGCAGCAGTAAAGAAACTCTTGAAGAGGTTATTGATTACTTTAATAATGGCGTAGCAGAAAATGATAGAGTACCGGAAGAGCAATTATCCTATTACCTAAGACCACTTGGTATGACAAATCAAGAAAAAGAAGACTTGCTGGCCTTTATAAGGGATGGTCTAAGGGATCCAAACCTTCAGCGTTTCGTGCCCAATGAATTAAGGTCAGGTTTGTGTTTTCCAAATAACGATCCGCTTTCCAGAGATGATATGGGATGTAATTAGATTGGTCTAAGTCTTATTTGCATCGAGCTCTTGTGGTCTTTATAAAAAAATAAACCGCTGCCCTTGTCCAAACCCAAATTCTGTTTGTTACGTATATTTAAGCGAATCCATTATCAGATGAAGATGAATAAAAAAAACACATTTTTTACACTATATATACTTGGGCTTTCTCTTATTATCACATCTTGTTATTATGGTAATGAAGAAGATCTTTTTGCCAATATCGAGTGCCGTACTGAGGGTTTGTCATACCAGCAAGATATACGCCCAATAATAGCCAACAACTGCCTGGTATGCCACTCGGCTGCTGCAAACCTTGGCAATGTGAACTTACAAAACTATGAGGATTTAATACCCTACATTAATGATGGCAGCTTATTAGGGTCTATTAAACATGAGCCTGGACTTGCTCCAATGCCAGAAAACTCTACAAAAATTGACGAATGTTCAATAAGCCAAATTGAAGGCTGGATAGATGAGGGGTTCCCTAACAATTAAATCCATAAAATAACCGTACACTTATGACTCAAGCATTATTTATATTTTCAAGAAAGTCTATTGTATTAATTGCCATGCTCTTGCTCTTTTGTTATGCAGCAATTGCTCAAGAAGAAAGTCTTCTTGACTTATTAGAGGATGATGAGGAAACTATTGATTATACTGAGGCTAGTTTTAAGACCAACCGAGTCATTAATTTACATTCTCTTGAAAATACTGCTGCCGGGGTACTTGATTTTAAAATCAATCACAGGTTTGGGTTTATCAATACAGGGTTTTATGAACTCTTTGGACTGGATAGAGCGTCCATTAGATTAGGCTTAGATCTTGGTGTGACAGATAATTTGGCAATTGGTATTGGTCGATCTAGTTTCCAGAAAAATTATGATGGGTATATAAAATACCGGATATTAAGACAATCTACTGGCCGCCGGAATATACCTATTACTATGGCGCTTTTTGCAAGTACAGCAATACGCGGAGAGAGGTGGCCCAGAGCAGACCTGGATTATCCATTTTTTGGTCGGTTTGCTTATACCTTCCAGGCCATTGTTGGGCGTAAGTTTTCAGAGAACTTCACTTTACAACTATCGCCAACGGTCGTTCATCGCAATCTCGTACCAACTAGAGCAGAGTCCAATACAGTATATGCATTGGGTACAGCATTTCGTCAAAAGATTACAAAGAGAATTGCCTTCAATGCCGAATACATCTATGTATTCCCTGGTCAGCTAGCCGATGGATTCAGAAACTCTCTGTCTGTCGGCCTGGACATAGAGACCGGAGGACACGTATTCCAGCTGCACTTTACAAATAGCACATCCATGATAGAGAAGGGCTTCATCGCTGAAACTACCGGCAATTGGCTAGATGGCGGCATACACTTTGGCTTCAATATCTCCCGTGTATTTACACTTTGGAATAAGCCTAAGTATTAATCAATACCTACCATTTTCCTGGCCGACAAGGTCTGATTTCTGCTCCGCATTACATTCCACAGTGGCAAATAGGTGCGCATGACGCATATAATCGTCAGCATTATTTTCTTTTGTTACAAAACGTCTCCTTTCAGGAGCTATAGGCGCATCGACTTTTCCTTTTCTAAGTGCAAGGTAAGTGTCAGTGTTAATGGATTGTCGATCATCGAGTTTTTCGTTCAGCCTAATGTCTGCCACTGCTTGACGCCAGCCGGCTTCCAGTCGCCCCTCAAAGACCTTTGACTTAGAACCACTGCCATAGGCAAAGAAACCGATCGCCTTTCCTTCCAAATCTTCTTCCATACTGTGGTGCAATGCACTAGCCAATGCCATAAATATGGATGCTGTGTACAGGTTACCAACCTGTGATGATGCCAGAGCGCTATCACTCAGTTTACTACGCACAAATGATTGATAAGCCGGTGTTTTGGACATTTGCTTATAAAACCCTATAGCGTCCTCACTAAGCAGCTCCATGTTCAGACCTTGTTCTTTACAGAATATCTCCAATCTACCTTCAGCGATTAAAGCGTCGATAAAGACCGGTTGGCAGACTCGACGGGCATGAGAAGCATAAGGCAGATGAAAGATCAATCGCTCCCATGTGTGTAAAACACCTGCATTACAATCCTTAATTTTACAAAAATGCCTAAATGCCTCTTCTATTCTTTGCTGATAGCATGTATTAGAATATTGACCATCAAAAACCGGTGTCGATGTATGGACATTTATCGATGCCTTGTCCAGACTGGTATCTAAATCATTCTGAGCTTGCGATTTGTCCTCAATCAGGTCAGTCGATAGCCTTCGCAATGGCTTGTAAAAATCCAATGCAGAAGACATAGACGCCGCGAATTTGGTCGCAAAGCTCATTAATCTAGGTTGACTTTTGACGAGTAAGGCAACTGCCCCGGCGCCCTGCGTATATTCTCCGGTAGAGTTTTGCTCATACAGTGCTTCATCTGCGGCCACTACTATTGCTTTTTCATTGGGATTGGCTCTGATATAGTCCAGACAGTTTTCAAGTGCATCCACAGCGCCTATACAAGCAAAAGTAAGATCTACAACATCACAGTGCCTAAATGCTCCCTTACCATAGACCATTTCTATCATCTCTACCATGTATGTGGATGTAGGCTTAGAACTGTCTAAGGCGCTTTCTGTACCAAGGTAGATTCTACTGATCTCTGCGGGGTCAATGTCCTGGCGAGCCAGCAAGTCTAAAATAGCCTCTGCACCCATGGTGGCTACATTTTCATCTACATCACATAATGACATCTTTTCAAGGCCAAGTCCCCGGTGAAGCTTAGCGTATTCTATTTGTCTTAACTCTGCAAGATCTTTAATGGGAAAGTAAATGCGGGGAACGTAAACCGCCAAATCTTCAATACCAACGCTCATTGTCATAAATTTTGGATTTTAGCTTTACAGCTTCATTCGATGACACTAGTTATTGTCGTTGATCTACGGTACAATGATAACAAACTTTTTAATACCACTTTGGTTTACAGACTCGCCATTTATTTTTTATATGAATTATGAATTAGAAATTCACAGTGAGACTCAAAATAGTGTGAATCTTTAAGCCTATATCTCTAGCTAGCTTACTTTTCGCTCTATCGGGAGAATTCAATACATATACATTACAGAGAACACCAGGATTTCATCACCTTCAGTATTCATTAGCGTCAATTGACCCTGATCGATTTTGTATGTTTCTACAGTTTCTAGTGTTTGAAGATACTCAGCTTCCAGAGAAATGTAGTCACATGCCATTTTAGTAGATGCTATTTTTGAAAATCGAATGCCTTCACTATTGGTCTGTTCATATCCCCCATTAAAGCGATTACACCCGGCAAAACCGATGATGCGATCTTCTTCACTCTCGATGACCAGATATGGCATTTTTTGTGCTTTGGCCTGCATGACTATTTCTTTGTCATTTAAAGTGACTAATCGCCATCTTTTATTTGTTAGAGCAGACTCATCCACCTTGTCGAGGCGGTACAGGTCGGCATTATCGCCTTTGATGGTTTGCCCTTCTATGTCGAGCTGGATCAATCCATTCTCAACCACCTTGTACTGATTGGCAGTGGTGGTAGGGTCAGATCCAATCAACTGTATGTGATTACCGTCTTCAGCCCACTCAAATTGACCTCGCTCGTTAAAGATTGCATTTGACTTGCCGATATACTTTGTCGCTCTGGTGTAAGTACCTTCTTTATTGATATTGATGACTGTCATGATCCCTTCACAGTCTGCACAAGGTAAGGTACCGGTGTATACACCGTCCCAGTCCAATGCGATTTGGCTGGTGTGCATATCAGGCTTACCCTCTTGCGATTCGCCGGAAGGACTGCCGCATGAGATAAGTATTACCGCTGACAATAACATCGTAATTGCAAATGAGCTTTTCATCCTGGTCATGGTATTAGTATTTTTCTAAAGACGTATCTATCTGGTCTGCCCAGGCCAGAATACCGCCTTTTAAATTATATAAATTGTCATAGTCGAAGCGATCTTGCAACATTTGGATAACACTGGCACTTCTCGCGCCACTTCGACAGTGGACGACGACTTTCTTATCTTTGCTGATCTCATCTACACGATCGAGCAATTCTCCCATTGGTATCAGTTTTCCACCCATCTCAGCTATTTCGGCTTCATAAGGTTCACGGACATCGATGAGTTGGAAGTCTTCATTGTTATCCATCATTTCTTTTAGTTCGCTGACATTGACTTCTTTGATCATAGTATTATTTCTTTGACTAGATGTGTTTTGATAATCGCTGCAAAATAAGTCATAATCTATCAATTTTTCAACAATGATCTGTTTATTGCCATTCCAGTGTTCCGGTCTCTTTTTGAAAGACATATACCGGGTCTCCCCATGAAGCGTATCCAATATCATCATTCTACCAACGATAGGGTCACCGATTCCCAGCAATATCTTTATCGCCTCTGCAGCCTGTAAAGCTCCCATGATGCCGGGCAGCACACCGAGGACACCCCCTTCAGCACAGCTGGGGACACTATCGGCAGCCGGAGGAGCGGGGTATAGGTCTCTGTAATTAGGGCCATAAGTACCGTCATCGTATCTGTAATTGAATACAGTCAACTGTCCATCAAACCTAAATACCGAAGCAAATACATTGACTTTATCCAGTAACAAGCATGCATCATTGATCAGATACCGAGCCGGAAAATTATCTGTGCCGTCAAGCACGATGTCATATGGCGTCATGATCTCGAGCGCATTATCAGTGTCCAGACAGGTCGGATAAGCATGGAATAACACATTGGGATTAAGTGCTTTGAGCCGCTTAGCTGCTGTCTCCGATTTGGGCTTACCTACATCCTTTGTTTGATATAAAACCTGGCGATGCAAGTTTGATAAGTCTACACAGTCACCATCCACTATACCTATGGTACCGATACCAGCTGCCGTCAGATAAGACAAAGCCGGACATCCGAGACCACCGGCACCTATGACAAGGACTGATGCTGCTTTGAGCTTGTCTTGCCCCACTGCGCCGACTTCAGGCATGATAATTTGACGGTGATATCTGTCCATATCTGTGTTATTTGGCTTATGAATGATTTGGCCTTTGCGCTTTACGACTAGCTTTACTGTATTTTCATCAGTAAATCTGCAAATGCGATCGAAAATACGTATTTTACACCGCACTTACAAATACATACCATGCATAAGTCCATTGACCACTTATTCCAAAAGATGGAAAATCACAGAGAAGACCTCTATCAACGATTGCAGAGCTATCCTTCAGAAGTCATGAATGAAAAAGTCAACGGCGATAGCTGGTCCGTTGTTCAGGTCATTGATCACCTCATTCTTTCAGAACAATCCACAATTGAATACCTCAAGAAAAAGACCACAGGCGGTGAGCCGATACCGTCAGCCGGACCAGCATCATTTTTTAGGTATCTTATGCTCAAATTTGCGATGATTTTGCCCATCAAGTTTCGCGCACCGCGATTTATAGGCAACCCAGACAACAGCGCCACTCTGGACCAGGCCATGTCACGATGGAAAACCGTCAGGTTGCAATTGGACCAGCTCCTTTCGACGATGACCGCAGAGCAGATAAACGCAGAAGTATTTAAACATCCAATAGCCGGCAAGATGAATCTAAAACAAGCGCTCAAGTTCATCCAGTCCCACGTCGATCGACACACACAGCAAATCTTCAATATCCTAAAGCAACTGGAAGCATAGTTGGGCGGGTAAATTTTCGTTCTTTGGGCGTGCCCCCTTACTATCGTGCGGGGTCGGGCTATCCGCTTGTATTCACAGGGCTGCCATAGAGTGTCGCTGCTGTTTTGAGTGGCTTCCGTTCGGTCGCCCCTCCCTCCAGCGCTCCACTACCTATGCCAGCCCTGTTCATATCGCTGCTATCCCTCACGCAGAAAAGAGTTGCGAGTTGCGGGTTGCGGATTGTTTACGCTTCGCTGTTTAGGCAAACGGTCGGCTATCGCCTCCGTTTGCTGTTTACGCTGCGATAGCGACGCTATCTTCGCTGTTTATGCTTGAAGATGACTGAGGGCTTTCAAGTTTTATTGGTAGGTTCGTTCGATTAGTTTTGTCACGATTTTTGCTTCTTTCAGCGCAAAAACAACGCCAAATAATTTGGTAATAAATTTACAAACCCAGGGCTTACGCCCCGGGCTATTAATATGTCGCCACGCTGAGGCTTGGACCTAGCTTTTATCAAGAATCAGGTCAACCAAAGCACCACGCGCCGCTATATCACCAATTGACTTTTGACCTTTCACAGTCTTCCTGCTTTTATCATCTTCCTTTTGTCTTTTAAAAAGACCTCAGACCCAAAAAGACACCATAGACGATTTTCTTCTTCACAAAAAACAAATACATAACTAATGACTATACCTAAGCTCCTTCGCTCCTAAGCTCCCTAAGACCTTGGACTTTCAGACTTTCAGACTTTTCGACATTTGACTCTTTTTATCTCTTCTTTTGCCTTGGCTCTTTTACCTTTTGCCTTGGCTCTTTTAAAATGTTCCTTTTATCTTTTTCCTTTTGTCTTTTATCTTCTAAAGTGACCTTCGACTTTCTGACCTTAAGACCTTTGACCTTTAGACCTTTGACTTTCCGACCATGAGACCTTCGACTTTCAGACCCAAAAAGACACCATAGACGATTTTCTTCTTCACAAAAAACAAATACATAACTAAAGACTATACCTAAGCTCCTTCGCTCCTTCGCTCCTTAAGACCTTGGACTTTCAGACAAAAAAACACCCTAGAATACCTTCTTCGATACAAAAAATATATCAAATAACTAGTGACTACACCTAAGCTCCCGAGCTTCTGAGCTCCTTAAGACTTTCGACTTTCCGGCCTTCAGACTTTTGACCTTTGGACTCTTAAAAATGCGACTTTCCGACCTTTAGACATTCGACCTTTCGTTATCTTTTATCTTATCTCCCATGCTTATGGTTTGCAGGTTTTAAGCGGATGTGCTTTTTAGTTGTATTGGAAGCAATACAATGTTAAATATCGTAACGATTTGTGCAGATTCACTGACTTTGATTACATTTGAAAGTTAATAACATATTAATCTAAACTTATGAAAACATTGACTCAGATCTTGGTACCACTTTGCCTATGCATAGTATTTGCAATGCACGCCAATGCTCAGGGAGAACAGGTTGCTTTCATTCCCGGTGTGTTTGAGTTAAGTAACACACAGCGTCAGCAAGCTGATGTATTGAAGGATTATGAAAAAGACTTTGATCGCGCCCAGTTATTTCTTGATGATGGGCAATACGTATTGAGGATTTTCTTTCGTAAAAAAAGAGAGTCTTGGTCAGAAGATGTACCCTTGTCTCAGGAAGAACTAACCGAATTAAGGGAGGCCATTCTAGCCAGTAGAGCGTCTTCCGGCAAAACTGCCGATGAAGATGACAAGAGCAGTCGATATTATCTCGTAACATCAGCTTCACTGCACTCAATTCCTCAAAGTATCATATTAGCCAATTTGACCAGACAGAAAGTCACAGTCGTTCCCGATTTTGGACCTCCATACAGTTTTTATGAAAAGTCCACCTTTGGACTAGCCTTACCTTTTTTTACTACGGCAGGAGCTATTACTTCATCTATACTCCTTACCAGAGATCGCTATATATCGCCTGCTGCTGCTAACATGCATTTCTTTGGTTCAGCATTTGGATATGGTCATGGTGCTATGATAGCGTCGACTATTAAGCGCGACGGACTATTCATCGGTGACGACGTTCGCTTCGTGACAGAGAGCCTCTTGATATCGGGTGTAAGCATTGTAGAAGGATGGGTGGGATACTATCTGGCCAAAAAACGGAAGTTTACATATGCCCAGTCTATGGCGTATAATACCGGTAATTTTTGGGGTGGATCCACTGGACTATTGGGTTACCAAATGACCGCAGGCAGTTTTGATGCCGATCCAGCCGGCTACGGCTTCTTCGGATTGGCAGGTAGTTTAGGTGGACTATGGTTATTTGATGTATTACATAAGAAACATCCACGCTCTTCAGGAGACTTGAGAGCCATTAATACAGCTGGCTTTATTGGGGTAAATTTAGGTTTGGCTTTTGTTTATGAATCCACTAATGATCGCGCCATATCTACTGCTGCTTTAATCGGAGCTGGCGTTGGTATTGCCAGTACCTATATGAGTACTTCATCAACTAATTTTTCCAAGTTCGAAGGTGGTATGGTACTATTGAGCTCAATTGGTGGCTTTGCATTGGGTACAGGTGTTGGCTTAGTTAGCGACTTAGATTCTGGTTCAGCAGTATTTAGCATGGCTCTTGGAGCTACCTTGGGCTGGATCGGTAGTTATTTGTATTTTAAAAACAATGAGAGTACAAGACGGACAAGATCAAAAGATCTCGGCAATAATCTTCAATTCAATATCAATCCGGCAGGACTCACGATGCTCATGTCTAGCCCTGACCAACAAATGAATATGATGCGGCAAAACATACAGATGAATATGATGAGTTTAAACTACAGTTTTTAGAAAATTAAATTATATTAGCTGTTGTAAAATTGTAAAGTGTATATTTCAAAATGTCGTTCATTCTAGTTATGCATCAGCGCTGTGTAGTGGGTGGCGAAGCGAATGCGAAGCCAGACTCGATGTAGCCTTAGCGAAATCGAGGCCGAGCGAATAGCGAGCCCCGGAGCATAGCGACCCGAGGACGAAAGGACGAGGGTGATGCCCAAGTTGACAAAATGAAATGCAAACGTTGAAATCCTCAATACTTCATCTATGAAAGCCTATTTGCTCCGAGTATGCTGTGTTTTTTTGTTGTCTATTATTGGGCAATCCATATCAGCACAAGAGGTAGAGCAGGTAGAATTCCTGTCGGATGTTTTTGAAGTGAAAAAGCCCCAAACCCGCAATATTAGCTTTCTTAATCCCTACCCACAAGTATTTGATCAGATACAACTTTATAAGGTTGATCAGGATCATTTCCTCAGGGTTTATTACAAAAGAAAAAATGAGCAAAGAGTCACTGATATACCCATAAGCTTAGAAGAGCTTGAAAAACTTAGATATGAGTTAGAGGCCAACTTTATACAAAGTGAAGTACCTAAAGAAGAAGATAGCAAGAAAAATGGTCGACTATATTTGGTGAGTTCTATGTCTCTTCATGCCATACCGCAAACCTCTATTTTGGCCAATCTTACGCGTAGAGAAGTACCTTTTACTGATTTTGCAGGGAATGTTATATTTAATGATTATCAAAAAACACAGTTTGGTCTCGCTTTGCCAATCTTTGCTGCAGCAGGGACTCTCGCCGGATCTTTACTACTGACCAAAGACAAGTATATACCTCCTGCTGCTGCCAATATGCATTTTTTTGGGTCATTGATGGGATATGGACATGGTGCATTTCTAAGTGTTATGATAAAAGGAGATGATATATTCTGGGACTTTAATGATCCTAAATATACAATGGAAAGTATTCTGATTCCCGGCATAAGTCTTGTAGAAGGATGGCTGTTCTATCATCTGGCTAAGAAGAGGAAATTTACATATACACAATCTGTATTTTACAATTCCGGTAATTTTTGGGGCGGACTTGCAGGCCTTAACACAAATTTAGCTTACAAAGGTGAGAATATATATGATGATGCCTCAGGGCTTGCATTTTATACATTAGCCGGTAGTTTAGGAGGAGTTTGGTTAGCTGATGCACTGTTTCGAAAGCATCCAAGATTTACCGGAGACCTCAGAGCTATCAATACAGCAGGATTCATCGGTTTGATGTCTGGCGCCTTATTAACGTATGATAGTTATTATTACAGGACAGAAGCTTTAGGCATGTTGATAGGATCAAGCTTGGGTTTATCACTTTCATATTTAGCGACAAAAAATACCAACCTCTCTCGAAAACAAGGCAACTTGGTGACGTTGAGCTCTATTGGCGGCTTTGGTCTGGGTATAGGTCTGGGTGTATTATCCTACAATACACCTGAGTTCTTTTTATTCATGGGTGCAGCAGGAGCGACTATGGGTTGGATAGGAGGATTCTTAATCGCAAAGCAAAAAAAGAGTTCTTTGTTTCGCTCCGGAAAGTCAGATATTGGCGATAACCTTAGGTTTAATCTCAATCCGGCAGGGCTCACGGTGTTCATGTCTAGCCCTGAGCAACAAATGCGAATGATGCAGCAAAATATGCAGATGAATATGGTCAATTTACAATATTCTTTTTGACCTGATATAATCCATCATGCAAGTATCAATGGGTAATACCCAAAATGATAACATAAAATCTAGTGAATGCACAAATCCTAATATCGAAATATGGATTAATGATAATGAATAAAAATAATAGATGTCTCAACAATCAACTGCTGAACTTATAAACAATACTGAGTCTACGCCTTTTCTGGAAACTGTAGCCAGAGATATTTTGCGGCGACACAACGATGACTTGAGCACATGCCTTTTGTTGTTTCCGACGTATAGGTCTTTGTTGTATTTTAGAAAGGCTTTGGTCAAAGTGGCCGGTAGACCTGTATGGACACCACAGATGCATACGCTCGACAGTTACATCATGCAGCTTACAGGCTGGCAATCTGTGGAAGATCTCAATCAATGTATTTTGCTTTATAAATTTTGGCGGCAGGTAGGGGGTAATGAGGCATTTGAGGACTTTTATGGCTTGGGGTTGATGCTGCTGAAAGATTTTGATGCCCTAGATAGAGCTCTGGTGGATACTGATCTCTTTTTTGATCAGCTAAAAGCAGTGGCTGAGCTAGAGACATGGGATCAAGCGGGAATGACCGAAGAGCTGAAGCTGTTGGCAAGGAGTATGCAATCTTCTGCTCTTGGAGATAATCTGGGTAAAATATGGCGCGTATTGGGTGACTTATATGGTGCATTTAGATCAGCCCTAAAGGAAGGCCAGATGGGATCATCTGCTGTAGCAGCCAGACACTTGATAGAAATGGACTTCGATGGTGTTACGGATATAGAATATAATGCGGCTTATGTCATAGGGATGTATCAGCTCAGTCAGGCAGAGGAGGCTATTCTCAAGCATATAGACGCCGATCAGTACTACTGGGCTATGCCACCCAATGACCATATAAAGCTCCTGGACTGTGAGCACCCCAGTCACAGATTCATCAGTGATCAAAAGGATATTTCAAAAGTCATATCCCCCATCGCGGATGAAGATAAATCAATTACCATCAGCCCAGTCAGTGGAGATATGGCTCAGTTCCAGTTACTTTCTAATGCACTAAAAGGCTTGACTGAAGAAGAGCTGGATAAGACAGGAATCATTTTACCGGATCAGGCCATGTTGTTACCATTATTGAATGTCATTCCTGAGGAGGTGAAGCACATAAATGTGTCTATGGGGCTTTCTTCGCTGGACACTCCGGTTTTTGTGTTGCTGAGCCGGTTCATCGATTGCCTGGACAGTTGGGATCAGCATTACAATACTTACATAGAGGTGAAGAAGCTTAAAATGTTTTTTAGCCAATCCATGATAAGCACATTGCCACATGTGAATACTATACTGGGGCATATTGATTCGACTGAAGGGCGCTTTTGGAAAATAGACGATCAATGGTTGCAAATGGATAGCGACTGGAGGGACTTGCTGAGTCCATCGAACGGACAGGTAAACTTGCTCAGCCGATGCCTTCACCTGCTAGAACTAGTCTATGAAAAGGAATCATCAGAACTGAATAATGCCAGTATCTATCACCTACATCAAAGTCTATTATCCCTAAAGGTCGTAATGGATCAACAGGAGTCAGAGTGGTCACCTTCTTTCTTTGGCCAATTTCTAAAAAGGATTCTTCAGCATACGCGTATCACTTTAAAGGGTGAGCCGTTAAAAGGACTACAGGTTTTAGGTCTATTCGAGATGGCAAATTTGCAATTTGACAGACTCTTCGTTTTGCAGTGCAATGAAGGGACATTACCAACCCTAAGTCACAATACAATCTTTCCACACAGTCTGGCTCAGCGATACGGATTGCCGGGTTTTAGTGACAAAGCTGATGTTCAGGATTTTTTATTTTGGAATCTGGTGTCATCGACGAGTGAAGTCACAATGTATTATAATGTGGTGTCTAATACCGGTATGGGGACTGAGCCCTCCAGGTGGATACAAAGACTGATGCAAGGCATACGGCCCGAGACTTGGAGTATGCATGAGGTATCAATGGCCTTTGCTTCTAAGTCATCGGCTGCTAAGCCCATACAATTCACAGTCAATGATGCTGAAAGGTCACAGATACGAGACTGGCTAGAGAATGGTGAGATAAGTCCTACAGCCATAGATACATGGCTGACCTGCCGACTTCGCTGGTATTTGCAATATATTCTGAAGTTTAGAAATTACGAAGATGATTCGGAAGAGATGGATTCAGGTCAGCTCGGCAATATTGTGCACAAAGTATTGGAGGAGTTTTATGCTGAGTATAAAGGTCAGGTAATAAATAAGTATGTCATTGGCCAATTTGAAGAGAGTCTGGAACGTCTGTCAACAGATGTATATGTAAGGGAGATGAGGTTGCCATATGATTTGGCAAATACAGGTAAGCACAAGTTGTTTATCACTGCTGTCATCGGTAATTTGAAAAGGCTATTGCGCTATGATGAAGCCAATGTTCCCTTCATAGTCAAAGATACGGAGGACAAAATAAAAGTTGTTGTCTCTCATAGGGGACTAGAACTAACCTTTAAGGGGATTATTGACCGTGTGGATGAAATGCCATCAGGAGCAATGCGTCTTGTCGACTTTAAAACAGGAAAAGAGTCAAAGAATATATCAGGAAAGCTCACAATGGATGATCTGTGGACTCGAGATGAGCAAAAGGCCAAGGAAGTGAGACAGACCCTTTTATATACATATTTTTATCACGAGCAGCATAAACAATTGGGGCTGCCAGAGCCGCATTTGTACTTTTCCAGAGCAAACGCCGGTACCGTTGACAGTAAAGTATCACTCAAAGATGGCGATATAGACCTCGAGATGATCAAAGCATTTGAACAGCATCTCTTCGATGAGATCGACAACATGCTTTCTGAAGAGTTGATTATTGACCAAACAACGAAGGAGGATCACTGTAAGTTTTGTGATTTTAAGTCTATGTGTGGTCGTGATTAAGTCAATTACATTACTTTGATTTGCCACGACACTGCACCTAAGTGCTGATTTCTTACTTTAGATGAGAACAATACTTTGAGCTACGCCCTTTTTAGAGCTGTACTAAGAATAAAAAAAGTGATCCAAAATAAGTCAATATTTTAATCAAAACGATATAGCGATGTTTCGATACTATATCTATATATTTGATTTATAAAATGCAGATATGAAATTAATTTACCACAGTTTAGATATACTCTTTAAAGCTTTTGTTTTTGTTGCTTCGATTTCATTGTTTTCTCAGTCAGAAACGCCAGTCTCAGTTCTTTTTGAAAATGTGAGGGTTTTTGATGGGAAATCTAAGAAGTTAAGCGCAACTTCAAATGTTCTGATTGAAGGAAACATCATAAAAGTAATAAGTACTTCAAGTATTGAAATCGGATCAAACGTACAAATAATCAATGGTGGAGGCCGGACATTGATGCCAGGGTTGATTGATGTACATGTTCATCTAGTTTTCGGTGCATTGACCATGCGCGAGATGATGAACCCAGATCTAGATGAAAAAGTGATCTTTGCTAAAGCAGCAATTAATGCTGAAGAAACTTTAATGCGAGGCTTTACTTCGGTGCGTGATGTTGGAGGACCTATTTTTCCATTACACAGGTCAATACAAGAGGGATCAATTATCGGGCCTAGAGTATGGCCTTCAGGGGCTACAATTAGTCAGACAGCCGGCCATGGTGATTTTCGAACACCTGATGAAAAGTCAAGAAGATTTTTTGGCCCAATTTCAAGAGCTGAAATGTATGGAGCAACATTTATTGCTGACGGCAGAGATGAAGTATTGACTGCTGTTCGTGAAAACTTGAGAGAAGGGGCCTCGCAAATAAAGTTGATGGCAGGAGGTGGAACTTCCTCTGCATATGATCCGGTTGATGTGACACAGTATACTTTTGATGAGTTACGAGCTGCTGTAGAAGCAGCAGAAGACTGGGGCACTTATGTGACAGTACATGCTTATACTCCACGAGCAATTAGACGTGCGGTGAAAGCTGGTGTGAAATGTGTAGAACATGGACAATTGCTGGACAGAAAGACATTGAGGCTATTGAAGCGAAAAAAGGTTTGGCTAAGTATGCAAACGCTAAGAGCAAGTACGCCAAACATGGATCCATTAAGAAAAGAGAAAAGAAAGCCTGTTATTGAAGGACAGGATTATGTGTGGAAGATGGCTAAGAAAAATAAGCTTAAACTGGCGTGGGGTACTGACTTTTTATTTGAGCCGGAGTTGAATGAAGAGCAAAATAGTTTTATTACGATGCTTACAAAGTGGTTTACCCCTGCAGAGGCTTTGTCAATGATTACTTACAATAACGCCCAAGTATTAAAATTATCTGGTTTGAGAAGTCCATATCAAGGTGATCTTGGAGTTGTTGAAAAAGGAGCATTGGCCGATTTGCTGCTAGTAGATGGAAATCCGCTAGATGACATTCAATTAATTGCAAACCCCAGTAAAAACTTTCTTGTGATTATGAAAGATGGAAAAATTTACAAAAATACCATTGAAGACTAATTCCTTATAAAATTGAGGGTGTTTCAATTTATTGGTTTCGGTATCATCTTTGTCGTCAATCAGCCACCCTTTCATATCGTCAATGCATGACCAAAAAAACGACATTTTGAAATGCTTCCTGTAAGTTTACATGCTAAATCCACTTTGGTCCAATAGTCTACTCATCTGCAGGATATGTGCGATTTAGCCAGATGCTCTTACTATGAAGTTGCTTTGAGCATTCGTGTATTTGTGATATCAATTGTGCTTGATACAAACATTCTTAGCTTCTGTGAAGAAGCGTAGTGCCTCCCAGCCCCCTTCTCTACCGACACCGGAGTTTTTCATACCGCCGAATGGTGTTCTCAAGTCGCGTAATAGCCAGCAATTAACCCAGACGATGCCGGTTTGTATTTGCTCAGCTACTCTATGCGCTCTATTGAGATTTTCTGTCCAGACGGAAGCAGCCAGGCCGTAGGGTGAATCATTAGCCAGTGCAATGGCTTCTTCTTCATGGTCAAATGCCTGAATGCTGACGACCGGGCCAAAGATCTCTTCCTGATTGGTTCGACAATTATTTGGCAAGCCGGTAATGACTGTTGGCTGGAGGAAGTAGCCATCTTTGCATCGCCCTGTCATTTGGTACTCTTGCCCTCCGTAGGCGATCTTAGCGCCTTCTTGTCGGGCAATATTGAGGTGGTTGAGGATTTTAGCTTTGTGTTCTGCTGAGACTACAGCTCCTATCTGTGCGTTGGGCGACATGGGATCATCTATTCTGAGCCGGCTGACTTTCTCTACAAATTGCTCGACATATTGATCGTATACAGAGCGGTGTACGAGTATTCTTGATCCGCATAGACAAATCTGACCTTGATTGCTAAATGAAGACAATACCCCAGTAGATATGGCCTGTTGAAGGTCAGCGTCTTCAAATACGATATTGGGGTTTTTACCACCGAGTTCTAGCGAAAGTTTTTTGAAAACCGGAGCTGCAATAGAGGCTATACGAGCACCTGTAGCTGTGCCTCCCGTGAATGATATGGCTTTAATGTTTTTATGCTCTACGATGGCTTGGCCGCAATCGGGGCCGGTGCCATGCACAATATTGAGTACGCCCGGAGGCAGCCCGGCTTCATTGCAGATTTCACCCAGAAGATATGCCGTCATAGGCGTTATTTCTGAAGGTTTTGCCACAACCACATTTCCTGCAGCAATGGCAGGTGCGATTTTCCAGGTAAACAAATACAATGGTAGATTCCATGGTGATATGCACCCAACGACTCCAATAGGCTGCCGCAATGTATAATTGATCGCTACGCCGGGCATGTGATGAGATTCACTGGCATAATGCATAATAGCTGTAGCAAAAAATCTAAAGTTAGCAGCCGCTCTTGGAATATCTACTTTTCTGGCGAGACTTACGGGTTTGCCATTGTCGACAGACTCAGCCTCTGCCAATGTATCCAATCTGCGCTCAATTCCTTCTGCTATGGCATTCATGATACGAAACCGATCTTCTAATGCTGTGGATCGCCAGATGGGTAGAGCATTTTCTCCGGCTGCTACAGCTGCTTCGATATCCCTTTTGTCTGACTTAGCTATTTGACTGTATACCTGACCAGTAGCCGGCTCATAATTGTCTAACCATTCGCCGCTGATGGGGTTTACATATTTGCCTCCTATAAAATTCTTGATAAAGTTGCCTGAATTCATGCCTGTTATAGTTTTATACCCTGAATGGGTAAAGATAATTAAACCATCTGAGCATAAAAAGAATTAAAGCTGATTGGCATCAAGGCATAAGCCGCTTCATAACTAGTGCTTTGTATTTTCTTGACACTGGCAGTTTTACATCTCCCATTTTTATGGTGTTTGCCTCTATGGCTGTGACGTGGTTTTCATTGATGATGTAGCTTTTGTGTATTCTGACGAATGATTCGGGTAAGATGCTTTCTGCATGGATCATTGTCATTTTGGTCAGTCTCTTTTTGTCAGTGTTGTGAAACTGGATATAGTTTTCCATGGCTTCTAGATATATGATATCATCAAAGTAGACTTTCTCCAACTGGTGCTCCACGGGAATGAATATATGTGTTTGTTTGTCAGAAGTCGTTTGCTGAGCCTGGGATTGTAGATCAATGAGTCCCTTCGCCTTATTGACAGCCTTCAAGAATCGCTGAAAGGGGAAGGGCTTGACCAGATAGTCCACCACATCCAATTCGAACCCTTCCAATGCATAGCTGGGGTAGGCTGTAGTCATGATGACTAAAGGTGGGTTTTTCATGCTTTTGAGAAAGTCTATACCTGACAGCTTTGGCATATGTATGTCGAGAAATATCAAATCCGGTGGGAGTTTTGCTAAAACCTCAGTAGCTTGTATGGCATCTTCACAACAAGTTACTAACTCCAGGAAGTCCAGCTCTTGAATATAATCGACTAATCCTTCTCTGGCAAGAGGTTCATCTTCTACTACAATGACTTTAATGGCTCTAGACATGTTTTTTAAGTTTCAAACGGACGGTAAAATAAGGATATTCTTCATGAATGTCTAAGGCGTGTTGGTCGGATGGATAACACAGATCTAAGCGTCGCTTTACATTCTTCAGGCCGATGCCGCCGGATTGATTTTGGTGATTATCTCTGGTGTAAGAATTGGTAAACTCAGCATAAAACCATTCATCGTCAGCTTTTAGGTCTATGCGAATCACCGACTTGCCATCGGGGGAGCGCCCCAGGTGCTTGTAGCAGTTTTCTAAGAATGGTATGAGCATGAGTGGGACTATCTTGAATCCTGATACATCTGCATGTTTATTATATTCTAGTTGAAGTTGATCGCCTTTTCTCAGCTTTTCCAGTGCCATGTAGTTTTCTATGTATTCCAGTTCTTTTGCAATGTCTATCTTTTCTTCCCCAAATTCATATAGCTGTGTCCGTAATAGATCACTTAGCTTAATGAGTGTCTGGGCTGCTTTGTCGGGATCTTTACGAATCAACACATAAATGGAATTGATGGTATTGAACAGGAAATGTGGATTGACCTGGGCTTTGAGAAAGTGCAGCTCGGTCTGTAGACGATCGGTTTTTTTACGCTGTTCTTCTCTGGCTTGTATGAAGCGGTCTTTGAAACTCTTAACTGCGATGATCACTGATGTCGTAGACACATTAGCAAAAAACAAAGTAGCAATCAATATGCCTTTATTCTCCCCAAAAAACACTTCAAATGTATCGCCAAGGTATAGGTTTATCAAAGCAAACATAATGAGTACAGAAAACAACAAAATGCCTATTACAGCTCCTGTAAAAGCCAGGAGTTTCTGCTGCTTAAGCAATCTGGGGATAAGTATATATTGGACGACGTAATATAAACCGGCATGAGCCATGAGGTATATGAGTGTCACTGCCAATAAGTCTAAGACTGAGGTATAATAACGGTAGTAAATAACCATCCAAAAAATCAGATAGATCAGCCAAAAAATAATGTGTCTTGCTATCCTCATATTCAGGTGTTTTTATGTTTTATCTTCTTATTGCATCAGCGATATGTAGTGGTGGCGCAGCGAATGCGCAGCCAGACTCGATGTAGCCTAAGCGAAATCGAGGCCGAACGAACAGTGAGCCACGGAACGAGTCTGAAAATTGCTGTCGTATGATCTAAGTCGCAGCTATTTTGAGTGAGATCGAAGAATAAAAAATACGCGCATAGCCATAGCTACGTAAGTATTTTTTTTCGAAGATATCGCTCAAAAGAGCAAGACTTGGGATCGTTAAGATGGCTATTTTCAGACTCTATAAAGCGACCTTATCATCCCTTCCCAAAAGGGATGATAGGGTGATGCCCAAAAAATACAATAATTCTTAATCAATGCAAGCCTTCATATCCTCTGTTCAAAAACACTCCATTTATAAATTAATCGCGTGAGTAAGTTTCGCTCCTTTCAATGGGGGGCTAAGATGCTAAAAATGAGATGATTTTATAAGCGTGAATTGATGAATGACGGCTTTTTGGTGACCAATGAAGCGGAGGACTGCAGGAAAGGTCGTGTGGCGAGGATTAATCCCGATGAGGAAGCGATATCAACACAAATGGCAGTCTCAACAACAAAAGTCGACCACTTATCAATCAAATTTACCGATTGCCACTAAAATATCCAGCTTTGTGACCATTATAGAACGCTAAAATTACACTAAAATGAAATTACAAAATGTATTCGGAATTCTGGTATTATGGGCTGTAGCTCTGGGACTGAGAGCACAGAAGCCTTCAACTGTATCTGTCGATGTCATCGGTGAAGGTCAGCCGATCGTATTCATTCATGGTATGTCATGCTCTGCCGACGTATGGGACGATGTGGTGGCAAAGTATCAAACAGATTTTGAGCTGCACCTGGTACAGATTGATGGCTTTGGAAATAAAAGGACGATTGAAGCGGACCATATTTTGGAACAAGTCAAAGACGATCTGATCAGCTATATCGACCAATCTACATCATCGGCTCCGATAATAATGGGTCACAGTATGGGAGGATTCCTGGGGTTTTGGATCGCGAGTGAAAGGCCGGATCTCGTCAAGGGGCTTATATCGATTGACGGTCTTCCTTATTTTCCAGTCTTGCAAATGCCTCATGTAACACCCGAGTCCGCAAAAGAAATGGCTGATAATATGCGGGCAATGTCGGCTGGTCAAACTGAAGCTATAAGACGACAAATGTCAGAAATGATGATAGCAACAATGATTGCAAGTGAGGACAGGAGAGAGGAAGTCATAAAGATGGGCATGGCAAGCCAATTTGATGTGGTGGATCAAGCCTATGCAGAAATGTTGACAACCGACTTGCGCCCGATGGTTAGTCAAATCAAATGCCCTGTACTGGTATTAGGCGCATGGAAGGCGTATAAACAATACGGGCTGACAAAGGAGGTCAATCAAATGAACTATGAAGCACAAGTAAAATCCATAGAAAATGCTGAAGTGCGCATGGCAGATGAAGCTTATCATTTTATCTTCTTTGATGAGCCGGAGTGGTTTTTTCAGCAGACCAATCATTTCTTGACTGAACTCAATAATGTGAAGTAGTCGTCGTAAAAACTATAAAAAAGGCATAATCATCTGCTACTGTTACAATCTTGCAGACTTTTATCAATGGGTTGAACCCGAATTATGCATTAGAAAATCCCTGCCCGCCACCTGTCGATGGCAGCAGGCGGGTATTACGGCTTAAAATCGACGAAGGAGATTCACGAACACAAATAAAGAAAACAAAACAGCGTGAGTAAATGGCTTCAAAATAAGTCGCTTTGCTTGATTTCGTTCAATCACCGTAGGGTTGACTATGGCTTATTCACAAAATCACTTATTTTTTCGCCATTTACTCATATTGCTTTTATATTTTTTATGGCATTCGTAAATCTCCTTCGTCGATTTTAACCCTCATTACGAATTTCCAATGCATAATCCGGGTTAAGGCGAATTTTGTAAATTTGATGTTGAATGGAAATTACGACTTAAGGCAGTAATTAGGCGATTCATCAATCATATTTACCAACTCATGCAAAAACCATTGTAGCGTTAGATGTAGTGTACTACTTTTGGTGAAAAATAGAAAGTGATGATTATGCGATTTATTTTACATTTCATACTGACGATCGTGCTTTGGATGATGCTTCTCCCGCTAAGGGCACAGGAGACGACGATAAGGGGGCGGGTCATGGAGCAGAGGATGGAAACACCCCTCGAAGCCGCTAGTGTGGTCATTCAGGGTGACGGATATGAAGCCATGCAGATCACAGAAGGAGATGGCACCTATCGGTTTGACGGGCTCAAGCCGGGTCGGTATATGCTATTCGTATCATTGGTGGGTTATCAATCCCGAGGACAAATAGAAGTCATAGCTCATGTAGGTAAGGAAAGTGTGGTTGATGTCCACTTACTAGAGAGGGTAGTGAAGCTTGACGAGGTGAGCGTCACAGCCTGGAGGGATAGGCACAGACCCACCAATGAATTAGCGGCGGTAAGTGCGCGCAGCTTCAATGCAGAGGATACCAGGAGGTATGCCGGCAGTCTCAATGATCCATCCCGCATGGCAGCAAACTTTGCCGGTATTAGTGGCGCCAATGATGCCAGGAACGACATCATCATCAGAGGTAATTCACCTTCAGGGTTGTTATGGAGATTTGAAGGTGTAGATATACCCAATCCCAATCACTTTGGTGCTTTTGGAAGTACGGGTGGTCCTGTGAGTATGCTTAATAATAATCTTCTCGGTGCCTCTGATTTCTTGACGGGCGCCTTTCCGGCGGAGTACGGTAATGCTCTCGCAGGGAGTTTTGACCTCACCCTCAGGAGAGGAAATACGGAGAAGCATGAGTTTGTGGGTCAGGTTGGCTACAATGGATTTGAGCTGGGAGCCGAAGGGCCACTAGGCCTTAAGGGCAAATCCTCTTATCTCATCAATTACAGATATTCGACTTTGGCACTGTTTGATTTGATAGGGCTAGGTGGCTTTACGGGCACAGGGACAGCTATCCCGGCCTATCAAGATGTGTCATTTAAGCTGTATTGGGAAACAGAAAAGTATGGTACTTTTGAGGCCTTCGGACTTGGGGGCATTAGTGATATTGATCTGGCAGTGAACGAAGGTGATTCAACTAATTTTTATGCACAGACAGGTCGGGATACTTATTTCTCTTCCAGAGCCGGTATTGTCGGATTGAAACATACCATTAGGCTCAAGGGCGACTGGCAATTGCGGAGTATTTTGTCTGCTAATCAGCTGCAGCAGGCGACCCGCATTGATTCATTATTGCCGGATAGCGACGAACGAGCTTTGTTTTTTGGAGACCGTTTTGTTGAAAATCGCTATCAAGCCCACGTAAGGTTACAGAAGAAGTTCAATGCCAAGAACTTTCTGCGAATTGGTGCCATAGCGCAGCACATTGACTTTAATCTGAGGGATTCTGTTGCCAGGATGGGCATGTTCTTCCCGCTGAGAGAGTCGGATGGGAATACACAGCTCGTCCAGCTCTATGGTCAGTATCAGTACAAATTTGATGACCAATGGACGCTGAGTGGGGGATTGCATGGGATGTATTTATTCTTGAATGATACTTATGTCATAGAGCCGCGTGCATCGTTAAGCTATGATATAAATTCCAGCCACGCATTGAGCGCAGCTTTTGGCCGCCACAGTCAGGTGCAGAGTATGTTGAGTTTCTTTTATCAGGGTAGAGCGTCGACCGAGCTGACCAATCTCAATCTTGGATTCAGCCGATCGGATCATTATGTGCTGTCATACAGCTACAGGCCTTCCCAGCTATGGTTGATCAAGATGGAAGTGTATTATCAAGACCTCTTTGATATACCCGTTAGTGAAGATATAGGCACGTTCTCGATGATCAATTTTGGTGCTGATTTTGGTATACCATCTGTTCGTAATTTATTTAATGGTGGTACAGGATACAATACCGGTGTTGAGTGGACGATAGAGCGTCGATTTGCTAGAAACTTCTATTTACTGAGTACTACATCCATCTTTGATTCCCGGTTCAGAGGCAGTGACGGAGTGCTGAGAGAAACCGCCTTCAACGGTAATTATGTAACCAACCTTCTTGGAGGATACGAGTTTTCATTAAGTGCTAAGACCTTATTGTCAGTAGATGTGAGAAACACCTTGGCAGGAGGGCGCCGTATGACACCTATTGACCTTGAGGCTTCCAGGCAGAAAGGCGAGGAGGTACTGATGACAGACCGCGCCTACGAAGAGCAGTTACCGACTTATCATAGGCTGGACGTCCGATTGACACTCAGAATAAATGGACGGAAAAACATGCAAGAATGGTTCGTTGACTTTCAAAATGTAACCAACCGTCAGAATCCATTCATCCGGACTTACAATCCCGCTACTGAAGACATCCTTACGATCAACCAACTCGGATTTTTACCTATGTTTAATTACAGGATCTTGTTTTGAGGGGTTTTATTCTATAGTTTCATAGAGGATGATTGGGGATGATTCATTTTGATAAATTGGGCATCACCCTCCTCCTGTCGTCGTCGGGTCGCTATGCTCCGGGGCTCACTATTCGTTCGGCCTCGATTCCGCCTCAGCTACATCGAGTCTGGCTCCACTTCGCTACGCCACCCACTACGCAGCGCTGATGCAAGTCTGTAGAAAAATTAAAATTTCGAAAGACATCTTGATCATGACAGTTTATGTGAAGTCAAGTTGCTAAATCATGAAAGAACTACGAGGAAGTGAGAAAAATTAATTATCTATGGACGGTATTAATAAAAGTGAAGCAAAATTGAAAGACACAGGTGGCCAATGCCATGACATATTGACCAGAAGAGCTGTATTAGAAGCTGTAGTAGGCTCTCTAATAATAGGATTGTTATCAGGAATTACCGGATATCTGGCTGAAGGTAGAGGGCCTAATATGCTTGTAGGGTATGGTACTGTAGCTTTTTTGTTGTCTTTTTCTATTTGGACCAGCAACATGGCCATATCAAACTGGGCGCTCATCAAATACCCTAGAAATGAACAAACCGTCAAAAGGCTGCTGATACAAACGAGCTTGAATACATTGGTGGCATTTGTTATTGTACTTTCAGTTATTGTTATTAATGTATTGGTGAGTCAAGGAATCAGAGACAGCTTTGATTACTACAGCACCATTATATTTACCATTATTATCACCTTGCTCATCAATGCCGTATATGTGGGAAGGTACTTTTTCAGTCAATGGCGAGCTGGATTACTAAGGGAAAAAGAATTGCAAATTGCACATCAAACGGCTCAGTTGGAGGCTCTACGAGGCCAGATGGATCCTCACTTTTTATTTAATGCCCTGACAACTCTATCGGAGCTTATACATGAAGACCAACAAAAAGCAAGTCACTATGTAGAGGAACTGTCCCGTGTTTACAGATACATATTGGATCACAATAAATCAACCTTGATAGCGCTATCTGATGAGTTGAACTTTTTAAAGTCGTATATTTATCTTCTGGAGACAAAGTACGGACCTGTGCTAAAAATACAATGGCCAGCGGATGCCGGACATATCGACGCCAACATTCCGGTATTGGCGTCACAGATTGCAATAGAGAATATCGTTAAGCATAATATCATAAATACGCGTCATCCAATGCCAATTGATATTTACGTAGAGGGTGATGCGCTCGTTATCAAAAACTTACTGAACCCTAAACCATTGACCAGCGTTTTGAGCCACGGCATGGGATTGCAAAACCTGGAAAAGCGATACCAACTGCTCGTTGGCAAGACAACAAACATAAAAAAGGACGAAGAATGGTTTACAATTGAATTACCCTTAATTAACGAGTGATGAAATCGACATCAAAAAAGGTATTAATAATTGAAGATGAAACCTACGCAGCAAAGAATTTAATTCGAAAAATCAAAGATCTCAGACCCAATTGGCAAATCATAGATACTTGTCAAAGCGTAGAAGATAGTATAGAAAAGTTAAAAGAAGGTGCTAATCCGGATATTATATTCAGTGATATAGAGCTGACAGATGGTTTGAGCTTTGAGATTTTTAAGGAGATAAGTCTATGGATCCCCGTCATATTTACAACGGCATATTCCCAGTACGCATTAGAGGCCTTTAAATACAAAGGCTTTGCTTATTTACTCAAGCCAATTGATACGCAACAGTTAGAAACACACATCAAAAGGATAGAACACTTAGAGCATAAAGATGATATCCATGATCAGGTTCAGCGATCACTCAGTAGTATCATCGACGAACAAAGGCGTACCTATAAAAGTCGGTTCTTAGTAAAGAAAGGCGATAGGTTTTACGCTTTGCCTACTGACTCTATAAGACTTGTATTCTTTGATGAATGCTCATGGGCATTAGATATACATGAAATCAAGCATCCTCTTGACTACAGCCTCAACTATCTGGAGAAATTACTGGACCCGACTGAGTTTTTTAGAACCAATAGACAGGCCATTATACATAGGAGCAATCTCATTCACGCCAGCCAGCATTTTAACGGCAGACTCAAGCTAAAACTTCATATCCATCAAGGTGATGATATCTATGTTTCACGCGATAGAGTAGCAAGCTTCAAAGAGTGGATTGAGGGATAGATGATGCTATATCGTTCAAAATGGATGCTATTTGTGCTTTGTAAGTATCACTTGATTAATCATAATAGTTTTTAAACTTGGAGAATATAATTGGCTTAGTCTTCCAACCTTTTTAGACAGTCAATACGTGTAATCAGGGAAAGAAGCAATTAAATTGAGTTGGCCAATCTTAATTATTGTTCAATTTATTAGTGAACGTGATTAAATAGTACACATTATGAGACACCTTAAACATTACCGAATAGCATCAACTATTATTTGGGTTTTCTCCTTTCTGATTTATGGGCAATATACTTATGCTCAGGAATTACCAATTGAGGACAATACAAATATCCATCAATCTATTTCAGATTGGACTTTTGTAAAAAGCACTAGAGATCAAGACTCTGGAGTCAACTCGAGATCCAATTGTGCAGGATTTATTTTAGATTTTTTCATCACAGATTCTACAGTTTTACTTCAGGCTGTCATAGCGGCCGGTGTACCACCTTATTCATTCGAGTGGAGTACCGGAGAGACCAATACTCAGATAGTAGTGCCTCTGTCATCCTCAGAAGTTTATTGCGTCACCATTACAGATGATGATGATTGTGAAATTATAGCATGCTATGATGGGCTCAATGTTGAGGATTGTCAGGTAGATATCTATCAGTTTAGTACGAATAATGGTTATTTGCTGCAACCTAGCGCTGTAGGTGTACCTCCCATTAGATACAATTGGAGCAATGGAGATGTGACCCTAAATACTTTGGTCACACAGGCTGGTGTGTATTGCCTTACCATTACAGATAGTGAAGATTGTACCGCAGAGGCTTGTATCGAAGTTGAGAATGATTGGGTAGGGGATTGTGATTATGATATATCTTTAGTCTACAATGAGGACAGTACAGCAGTTACATTAGATGTGATTGATTTTAATGAAGTAGGTTTTGATACGTATAGATTGAATGGGCGTGTTGTATTTCTTCCGATGACAATTGAGCATCAGGGCGATTATACATTCATGGCATCTAGATCTGAAGGCGCATGTTTTGTCAGTAAGGATATTTTTATTGATTTTGGACGCACCTGCGAGGCTGAGCCTAGTATCAGTGTTGAGACTCAAATTGGACAGAATATCCTTACCGCACAATTAAGTGGCGACTCAGATGACTTATCTTATTATTGGACAAATTTCTTCTGGGAAGAAGAGACCATAACGGCAACCAACAATACAACATACTGTGTAGAAATAAAGGACAATGGAGAGGGCTGCTTTTACTATACATGTGTAGGTAATGTTATCAATGACGCACAGCTATATGGGTCTATTAAGGATCAAGATAATAATTCTTACTCGGGCATGGTATACATATATCAGTTAAGACCTGAAGGTCCTGTGTTGGCGGACTCTGTAGAGGCTACAGCTAATTTGATCTTTTCGACGTATATTACAAGACAGTACGACCACGTATTACGGATTCAGCCTTATCCTGTGGGCGACAGGACATTTGCCCCAAGTTATTACAGAGAGACTTTAGAATGGGATGAAGCTGACATTATACAAAGTACTCAGGTTTCTCTAAATGGTGTCAATATCTTTGTGTTTGAAATCCATGATACAGAGGGGGATGGACTGATATCCGGCGGTCTATCCGGTGCCAATAACCTTATGGACATTGACCTGGGTGATAATGGGAACCGCGGGGCGAATCAACATCTGGCCGGACATGATGTACTTCTTTATAGCATAGATGAAGATGCCGTCGTAGGGCATCAGAAAACCGATATTGAAGGAAAGTTTTTATTTGGAAACCTGGCACTAGGTCATTATCGTGTCATGTTGACGCGGCCGGCTATGTCTACAGTAGCTATTGAAGTGACCCTTACCGAAGATAATCCGCACAATGGAGATGCAGATATCGTTTTGAGTCAGTCAGAAGTGCATTTGTCTGATTTGGTTCATGCATTTCCCAATCCGGTGGGCAATCGATTAAACCTTGATTTTACAGGTGTCAATGAGCCTATACATCGCATTGATATATACGATATACAAGGTAAAATAGTGCACTCAGAAAGCGTACAAACACCTAATACAGGCATACTGAGAATTGATGTCAGTAGGTTGAGATCAGGACTTTTTATAGCCAGTGTTATTACAGAAAATAGACAAGGAGTGGTGAAGTTCGTAAAAGAATAAACCGAACGGTTGACATCGTCCTGGTAGATATATTTTGTGCACCTCACTGCTTTGATCGTGGTGAGGTGCTATTTACAACCGCAATTTTCATTGGTCAATGATTGATAAAGATATTTTACAAGCTTGTATACGACGGGACGAAAAAGCCTGTAAAGCTTTGTATTTTAAACTCTACAATCTATTGATGAGTGTAAGCATGAGGTATCAAAGAAATGAAATTGACGCTAAAGATTGTGTCAATGTCACTTTTGTAAAGGTTATCGATGGGCTATCTGAAATCGACTTGAATAGACCAATAGAAGGATGGGTAAGACGTATCTGCATCAATGAAAACATTGATCAATACAGGAAATACAAGAAGCATAATGAAAGCTTGAATATTGACAACCCTGAAACTGTATCGATGCCACAAATAACTGTGGAATCTGAGGCTTTTGAGCAAATGCTGTCATATGAGGATGTGTTAGATATGGTCAAAAAGCTGCCTGATACAACTTCTAAAGTGTTCAACCTCTATGTCATAGATGGATATAAGCATCGAGAAATTGCTGAATTGCTTGACATTTCAGAAGGGACATCAAGGTGGCATTTGTCATATGCCAGACAGTCTCTCAAAGAAACAATATCGGAAGAAATCAAAAGACATAAAATGATTATTTATGGAAAGGAATAAACTGGATGACCTATTCAGAAATAAGATGGGTGAAGCTTCATTTCATCCAACAGAGGATGATTGGAATGAGGCTGCAGGTCTTCTCCAATTGTCAAAAAAGACAGTTTGGACTAAGAAATTATTGGGTTTGCTATCCATGGCATTTCTGATTATTATGATTGGAGTTTTATCCTACCTTTCATTTGGGCGAGATTTAGGGCATTTTCAACTTCAATGCGGAGAAAATTCAGATGAGTCAGCATTGCAAAATGAAGCCATTTCTGAGCTTGAAAAGCCTGAGCAAGAAGCAGCAGAAACCATTGTATTGGGTTCGTCTAATGATCGGGAATCCTCTCCGTCAAGCCGAAATTCAAAGTCAAATACAGGATATCAACATTCAATTGAAAGTAAAGGCTATGTGTATAGAGATAACCTCATCTTAGATGATCAAGATAATTTGCAGGTCGTAGTTGAGGATGCAATCCTACCAAGTCTCGATAACGATAATGAATCAGTCGAGACGGAACTTTCACCCGATTATTATTCCATAGTGGAGACAATTGATAGATTAGATGCATCAAGCTTAGCTTCAGAAAATTTGATTCTATATCCCAAAATACAGGATTCTAGGCATAGAAAAAGACAATGGATGTATGCAGAGTTGATAGCCGGCACGACAAGGCAAGATCATCACGTGACGCCCTTATTGTTTATTTCTCTTGTAAAGTTTCATCGTCTTAGTCTTGATGTTGGAGTTGGAGTTCACTATCGAAGGTTTAATGATATGGTTGTGGCGAGTGCGTCTTTTCCTACCTATGACTTTGGGTCAAGTCATCAAGACATGACCATGTACACTGATCAATGGTTTCAAATGCAAATTCCCATGAGACTAGCCTATCAAATGAGTCAGAAAAGCCGATTAGAATTGACAGGCTCTTTGCTAAGACATTTAAACAGTAGAGGCAGCATCAAAAGCTCGTGGCAAGAGTGGCAGCCCGAGAGAATAAATATCGTCGACAACTACTTCAATTTGTGGTCTGTGGCTGGGCAGATTCATTATACATATGATTTATCTTCATTCAGGATTGGAGGTGGCGTAAGGTTGGACAATATCATGCTTAATACTGACCCCGAATCCTTCGGAAGAGATCGACAGCTTCCTGTGGCATTGGAGTTTAAAATATCAAAATCCTTGTAAGATGAAAAACCTTTTATTTATAAGCATATTACTTGGGCTTATAGCTTGTCAAAAGCAAGATATAGAAGTTCCGGAATTTTCGCCTGTATTTTTCATTTCAGCTGATATTGATGGCGATCAAAAAGAGCTAAAGGCCGGTGTTCAGTCTTACTTCATGCACACAGATATTTTGGAAGAGAATGGTCTTTTTATCTCTCGGTCAGTTTTGACATCATCTCAGGCCGAAGAAAGCCACGATGGTATTATAGGCTTAGACATTAATTATCCGGACGATGATCTATTGACGGAAGAATTTTCTACAGGTCGATTGTCATTCAGGCATGAAGGGTCGAAGTCTATTGTTAATAATATCACGACCGACACAGACTTTTCTGCACCTGTGCAAACCACTCTGCGCATGAATAATACCGTGCACAGGTTACATGCCAACAGCATAGAATATCATCAGACAGAAGTAGATACACTTCAGTTAAGCTATCTCCTAGATGAAGAAGGCCTGATTAGCTTTACCCAGGTATTGAGAACGAGTTTTGAAAACCCTTACAGCGTAATGGTGATTATCGAAGACCTTGGAGATGGTACTTACGATATATCAGTAGAAGCTGATATAGACCAGTATAATGTATTGTGGTCAGATGGAAAACTCTCAACGATGAGGTCTGTTCCAGGATCGAATGTCGTTATTGGGAGACTCGCAGCTCCTGGTCTTGAGCCCATTGAAATAAGAGTGCACTTACCTGCAAGTGGATTATCCGGTAATGGTCATGTAGGCTTCAAGAATATTAGACACGCTTCGGAGGTGGCTTTACCGGTTAACATAGACCTATGGTATGAAAACAATGAAGGCACAAGATATCGAACCAGATACCACGAACAACCGTCATCCTCTGCGTTCAATATAGAAAAAATTGAACCATATAAGCCAAACGATAAAGGCCAGATGACTTATAAGGTTATGGGCAGCTTCGAAGCTACCTTGAAAAACAGATCAGAAGAACTAGTGCATATTAAAGCAAGACAGTTTGTTCTTGCAATAGTTAAATAGTAGAGTAGGTAACATCATGCACTATTAAGTTCATATAGACCTTGCAATAGCTACAGGTCAATATGACTTTGGATCAGAATGGAGGCACATACATAGCTTGTATTGCCTCCATTCATTATTTCATGGCATACTTTAGTCACTACTAAGATCTCTGGCAAAGACCAGCTTTAACCCGTATTATGCATTAGAAAATCCCTGCCCGCCACCTGTCGATGGCAGCAGGCGGGTATTACGGCTTAAAATCGACGAAGGAGATTCACGAACACAAAAAAAGAAAACAAAACAGCGTGAGTAAATGGCTTCAAAATAAGTCGCTTTGCTTGATTTTGTTCAATCACCGTAGGGTTGACTATGGCT
>SLDF01000308.1 GCA_007125435.1 Saprospiraceae bacterium | reverse complement strand
ATCGTTTATAAATTTCACATTGTTATCTATTGGGTTAATATTTATCTTTTATAAATCGATTATAGAGCAAATAAAACAGAACATTTATTGTCCTGTTTGTCTTGTCACAGATATTGTTATACTTTTCCATCTTATCTATGTATCCTATACATTAGCAATGAATAATAATTGGCAGTTCATTATAACAGATTGTGTCCTATTATTTATCTCTTTTATCATAGTTTTATCAGCAATAATACAAATCAAAAGGACAAGCTACTTTAAATCTGTCTCGTTTGATAGTGAGTATATTGTTAAAGATTTAATTGTAAAGAATGCTAATTTACTTCCACTAAATTTTCATTCTTCAAAAGACCAAGCCATTGATCTATTTCACTCTAGTTTTAATTTTGAAAGTTACAATTCAAGAAAGAAAATCTTGATATGTATCAGTCTAAATTGCCCTTCTTGTATTTCTTTAGCGCATAAATTAAGATACATTAATCATGGTAAAATAAACATAGGGATTTTTTTTCAAATAGATAATTTGGAGAAATACACACTAAAGGACAATCCACTTTTGGAGAATATTTATCTAGCCCATATAATCGAAAAACTTGGAGTTCTTGACTTTTCAAATGCTATAAGTCAAGCCACATTACATGGAAACAAAATAAAATACTATGAATCATTTCTAAAATCTAATAATTTAAAATTAAATAATGTAACAGGCGAAAAATTATTTCAACAAATAGTTGCCCAAAATGATATTATTACAGACAGAAAAATAACAACATTTCCTTACGTCTTGTATAATGATAAGTTAATTCCTTCTTACATAGAACCCAGATTTTATTACCTAATATGCTAAAAAATGATTAACCATATTTTTGTGTTTTTAATTTCAATCGCTTCAATTAACGCGGTATGTTCACAAGATAATTTTCCAACATGGTACAAATTAGAGATTGTGCCAAAAACGGGATACTCCTTTGGAATCAATTCATACAATATAAGCTATGAGTTTATGATGGAAAGAGGACTTAGTAGTGAAATTGAAAATTTAATCTGTGGTAGAATTACTTTGACCGGGAAGAGAGAACTTACCGTCAATCTGAGGGATGAACTCTATGGATGTCGTGGAACTCTAAACGAAAGAGAAATCTTAGTTTTAGATTCCAACTTAGATGGTAATTTCGAAGATGAAGAAATAATCTTTTTGCCTGAATTGGTTAAAGATACTTCGATTATATACAGCCCAAAATATAGATATCCTTCCAATTTTGTACATCGTTTAGATGTAGAATATGATTATTTTCTAAATGATCAAATATACAAGCTACCACACAGCTTAGCACTTACTGTGTTTGCTAAATATGATTCAATAAATAACGCATTGTATTATCATAATAAATTTTATGCAGACAATTTTAACAACTTACGTTTACAGATGAATGGATCCGGATCGCTTATTTTGTATACTAATGATTACCTGCCATGGCAAAGCATCATTACTTTTAATATAATAGAAGACGGAAAAAAGAGAAAAATTAATTTAAATGAAAAATTCAAGATTGAATCATCAGAACAAATTTACTCTATAGACTCATTAGACAAGATAAACAAGAGAATTTTAGTATCAACTGTAGATCAATTATCGCAAGCAAAAATAAACGGTAATTCTATCGCAGGAGATTATCCCATTGGATTAGAAGATTTCAACCAGGATTTCATGCTATTACACTTCTGGGGCACGTGGTGTGTACCTTGTGTGCATAATTTACCGAAGTTGAATCCACTAAAGGAGAGATTTCCAAAACTGGATATTTTAAGTATAGCAGTTGGTGGAAACCAATCTTCCACCTTAAAAATGATTGAAAAACATAGCATGATATGGCCAAATATGTACTTCGAAAGTGAAGAGGCGATGGAAGAGCATTCGAACTTTAAAGTATATTCTTTCCCAACCTACATGCTTTTGGATAAAGAAAAAAACATACTAGGCAGGTACAACAAAATAGAAGACATAGAATCAAAGCTAAACCAATTGGTGGAATGAAATTTTGTGTAAATTAGAGGCTTATGTTCATAGAGTAGCATTTTATTTTCCATAATTAAACCCGCTTTATATGCCATTTTTGATCATCCTCTGTTGTCTAGCCCTCACGTCTACTTTATTCAGTCAGGTAGAGACTGATGCCACCTTCTTTAAGCAAGAACAGTACACCATCAAAGGCGTACTTAAATCTGATCGCGACAGCGTGAAATTATATCTCTTGCCGGGAGGAGGTTCTAGACATTCTGATTTTCAAATATATTATGTTGATTCTACCTGGATTGTCCATGACAACTTTTCATTGACCGGATATGTGGACGAACCGGGTTACTATTCAATTGAAACTGAACTTAGTAAAGGTTGGAAATCATTTTTTCTAGAAAATGATACCTATACTATTACAGGGCGATTAGATTCTATATGGCGTTCCAAAATTGTCGCAAGCAACACAACTACCCTTCAGGAACAAAGAGCTTATGCACTAATGCTCAATCCTCTCATCTATGAATTAAACGAAATGTCTGACTCTACAGAAGTGCATTACAAATTAGGGAACATTGAGTTGTCTAAGTTTTATGGGCAAATGAATCAAAGAATGAGCAAAAGAATGGGATTGGCTTCTGCTGACTTTATCAGATATTATCCCGATTCTTGGGTAAGTTTATTTAATTTTAAAGACCTTAACGATCATATACCCCTGGAAAGTAGACGCCGATTGTATGAAGGGTTAAGCGACCGTCTCAAAAGTCATTCGTACAATAAAGATATCCTATTTTCACTTAGAGACTCAAGTGAATTGATGTTAGTTGGTAACCATATACCATCAGATTTGGCCTATATAGACAAATCAGGTAATTAACACCCTGTACAGAATCACCACAAGGAGTACCTTTTGCTCGATTTTTGGGCGAGTTGGTGTCAACCCTGCAGAGCGAAATATCCTGACATGATTGAGTTTTATCAAACTCATGGGGATCGCGTAGAGATATTGAGTATATCCCTAGATCGTAAAGAATCCAATTGGGAAAATGCAATTAAAAAGGATGGTACACCTTGGCTTCACATACTAGATGAACATCAACCCGAAAAGTGGGGACAACTATTTAATGTGCGCCTTATTCCCAGTAACTTTCTCATCCATCGCAGTGGTGAAATAGTAGGAAAGGATATGAGTGTTGACCAGATGGTGGAACTTTTGTTAAAGTGATTTGCAGGGTCACATTTTGTATGGGAGATGTAGTTTATTTCGGCTCCGCAAATAAAAATGGAGCGAATGGAGCACCAATCCCCTCAAACAGAAAGCCATAGACTTCTACGGTATGCGGGAAATGGTGGATAGCATGAATAAAAATGATGATAACCCATCTTCAAACAATAAGACATTATGATCAGCCTATATTCTTATATACATCAGCATCTCGATCCTAGCGGATGCAATAGTTGTAGTTTTACAGCTACTTACACGCCCGATGGGACACATGTGACTATCCATGCTTCTATATGCGGTGATGGAAAGTTGGACGTCAGGGCCTGTGATGAGCACGGTGATGAGGTATGGGCAAAAGAGATTTATATATACTGCCAGCCGGAGGAGTGTCCGTTTATTGAGACGGGGGTGTGGAGTGTTTTAATTGATAGCCAATTCCGTTGAGTAAAAAGTGCCGATAAAGATAATATTATGAAGACCATTAAGGGTCATAAAGTTCTGTGGACAAAAGCAAAAAAAATATTATATAATTCTGAGTTTGTCCGAGATTGCCGGACAAACACATCCTATCTTTGACCCGAAGCATTACTTCAATGGGTGCACACTATGAAGGAATGCTTCCGGGATATTCCCTGAACCCGTGGATAGAGGGGGTAAATAAAAATTTTTTATTATGTTATCTTTTAAGGATTTGCAAAAATACAATATTGGAAGCGAAGCACTAAATCATTTTATTGGTGGAACTACTAATTATGGAGATGCATGTGTACAATGTGATGGCACAAATGAATATTGTCCAACACGTGTATGTGAAACGGTTGATTGTCCCGAAGGCAATGATATTGGAGGAACAAAAGCTAAAGCATGCAAAAAAAATGATGCTATGCCTATTACTCCGGGAGTGTAATTTAAATTAATTATGTCAGAGGTCTATTCTTGTCTTTAAAGAATAGACCTTATTAATAAAAATGGAAAACAAGGAGATAATCAAGTGGATAAACTCAAATTTAAACTATCCTTATGGGTGGTTGATCTTTGACTATAATGTAAACACAAGAAAGTATTCAAATCTGCCTGAACTCATATTTAACATTTGTGATAGCATAAGCTTACCTTTTATTATAACAAGATCGATTGATATTAAAGAAGAAAAAGATAATTCAGAGCTTTCAGAAAACTATTTGGTGTTTAATGCAGATAACGGAGTGATTGACAATGAATCTATTTTATACATACAACATATTAAAGATGCTATAAATTATGATTATTTTATTTATGCTGAATCTGGCATTCAAATTAAAATACCCTTTAAAATACTTTTTTTTTATATAGGTCACTATTCTATTGTAATTACATCTTTAGTGGGCCTATTTATATCTTTATTTTACAGTTTCAATATGTTTCACATTGCCCTATTCTTGCAATCTATTGTAATATATTTACTATTTAACTTATCCTTTGAAAATAGTAGTGATGTTGTATCAAAAGTATGTAAAATAGGTTCAGAGTCAAATACTTGCATCAAATTACAAAAGCGGGCTGGTTTGATATTTAACTATTTTACATGGGCTGAGATGGGTTTATTATATTTTTACACTTTATTTATCTGGACT
>SLDF01000045.1 GCA_007125435.1 Saprospiraceae bacterium | reverse complement strand
TAGATATCGCAGCATTAATTGCCGGTGCTAAGTACAAGGGTGAGTTTGAAGAGCGACTCAAGTCAGTCATCAAAGAAGTCACAGACTCCAATGGAGAGATTGTACTTTTCATAGATGAGATACATACACTCATAGGCGCAGGAGGTGGTTCTGGTGCTATGGATGCCGCTAATATTCTCAAGCCTGCTTTGGCAAGAGGTGAACTGCGCACAATCGGTGCTACGACATTAGACGAATACCAGAAGTACTTCGAAGCTGACCGCGCTCTTGTGAGGCGTTTTCAGACCGTCGTCATCGATGAACCAAGTGTAGAAGACACCATTTCTATCTTGAGAGGTCTGCAAGAGCGATACGAAGTTTACCACAAAATAGATATTGTAGACGAAGCATTAATAGCTGCCGCAGAACTATCTCACCGCTATATTGCAGACAGACACCTCCCGGACAAAGCCATTGATCTAATCGATGAGGCCGCAGCAAAGTTGAGACTAGAGCTAGACTCTGTACCTGAGAAAGTTGATGAACTCCAAAGAAGAGTTCGACAGCTAGAAATCGAAAAAGAATTCATCAAAAGAGAAGGCGATGACAAAAAGGCATCACTCATAGCAGAGCAGTTGTCACAAGCCAAAGAAGAACTGGACTCTGTAAAGGCAGCCTGGCAAAATGAAAAAGAGATAGTAGATACTATTCAAAACATAAAGGAGGATATCGAAGAGTTGGAAAATATGGCAGCAAAAGCAGAGCGTGATAGCGACTATGAGACCGTTGCCAAGATCCGATATGGCAAGCTCAAAGAGAAAGAAGCCATGCTCAAAGCAGCAGAAGAAAAGCTGTCCAATTTACCGACTGATAAACGATATACCAATGAGCAAGTTACAGCTGATGATATAGCAGCCGTAATCGCCAAGTGGACAGGCATTCCGGTAAGCAAGATGATGCAAAGCGAGAAAGAGCGCCTGCTCAAATTGGAAGAGGAGCTTGGCAATAGAATTATTGGGCAACACGAGGCCGTCTATGCCGTCGCTAATGCCGTAAGGCGCAATAGAGCCGGTATGGGAGACCCAAAAAGACCAATTGGATCATTCCTGTTCTTAGGTCCCACCGGAGTCGGTAAAACAGAATTGGCCAAAGCCCTGGCGGAGGTTCTATTTGATGATGAAAAGGCCATCACGCGAATCGACATGAGTGAATATCAGGAAAAACATACGGTTTCCAGATTGATTGGTGCGCCTCCCGGATATGTAGGATATGATGAAGGCGGTCAGCTCACAGAAGCCGTCAGAAGGCGTCCATACTCTATTGTTCTATTGGATGAAATCGAAAAAGCACACCCGGATGTCTACAATATCATGCTGCAGGTGTTGGATGACGGACACCTTACCGACAATAAGGGAAGGCTGGCTAATTTCAAAAACACCATCATCATTATGACATCTAATATGGGCTCTGATATGATACTTGAAAACTTTGAAGACTTACAGCATTTGGGAGAAGGCAAACACTCGGAAATTCTTGAAACAACAAAAATAGAAGTGTTTGAGCATCTCAAAAAGAGCGTAAGACCAGAATTCCTCAATAGAATTGATGAGCAAATCATGTTCTTGCCATTGACACGCGAGGAAATTGCTAAGATTCTGGATCTTCAAATGAAGGGCGTCATGAAAAAGCTCTCTCAGCAAGATATAGGTATCGATCTGACAGCGAACGCAAGAAAGCTCTTAGCAGACCTGGGGTATGACCCTCAATTTGGTGCACGACCTATGAGAAGAGTTCTCCAAAAAGAGTTACTAAATGGACTATCTAAGGAAATTCTATCCGGCAACTATGGCCCTGGTGATCATATTACTGTAGACGCTGATTCGATGGGCCTAAAGTTCTCAAAAGGGATCAAGGATAAATCTGCCGTGAGCGATTTATTGGACTCTGTGAATGAGGACAATTAAACATCAAAACATACCATGTCATTTTCGTTTGTGGACTGAACCTTGATATACCAATGAAAATCTATAGGATTATCTGTATTAAGTTGAAGCAATTTGAGATATTTGCCTGCCAATAGATTAAACCCGAATTGTTTCAATAAATTTAAAAAGCTACCAATGAATATTGCCGTTGTCGGAGCTACAGGACTTGTGGGGTCAAAAGTGATTCAGACTCTAGAAGCCTATAATTTAAAAATTGATCAATTATTACCTGTAGCTTCACAGCGATCTGTTGGCAAGGTAATTCAATGGAAAGGCAATGACATTAAAGTCATTTCATTGCAAGATGCCATAAATGCCAAGCCGGATGTTGCTATATTCTCTGCTGGGGGTAGCGCCTCTCTTGAATGGGCGCCTAAGTTTGCTGATGCCGGAATAAAGGTTGTGGACAATTCATCGGCCTGGCGAATGGATCCGACTAAGAAACTTATCGTTCCAGAAGTCAATGCATCTGAGCTATCTAAAGAAGATATGATCATTGCAAATCCCAATTGCTCTACTATACAGATGGTAGTGGCATTGAATGACTTGGAGAAAGCTTATAACATAAAGCGTCTTGTCATTTCTACCTATCAATCTGTGACCGGTACAGGTAAAAAGGCGGTAGACCAGCTTATGAATGAAAGAGCAAATATAGATGGCGATAAGGCCTACCCCCATCCTATTGATCTAAATATATTACCACACATTGATGTGTTTACCGAGAATGGATACACTAAGGAGGAGATGAAAATGATCAATGAGACAAGGAAGATCATGAATAGGCCGGACATGGCTATCACAGCCACCACAGTGAGGGTTCCGGTAATAGGTGGTCACTCTGAGTCAGTCAATGTGGAATTTGAAAAGCCTTTTGATCTTGATGAAGCAATAGATATATTATCCAAGACAAAAGGTGTCACCTTACAAGACGATGTATCCAATAACGTCTACCCAATGCCCATCTGGTCTCACGACAAAGATGATGTATTCGTCGGTAGAATAAGAAGAGATGAAAGTCGAGAAAACACATTAAATTTATGGATAGTCTCAGATAATCTCAGGAAGGGTGCTGCCACAAATGCCATACAGATCGTAGAATACTTACATGCACACCAAATGCTTTAACCCTTCCAAGCTACTGTCTTATTATTTATCATAATTCAATAAATGATACTATATTTGTAAGGCAACTTGAGTTGACATTTCTATTATTGAAATATAAAGCTTAAATAATACTTAGTGTTTTAAAAGGTGGTGTTTAGCTGTTATTACCGGGTATATTATTAGATTGTAGTATTCCCACTATATTGCATCAGCGATGTGAAGTGGTGGCGCAGCGAATGCGAAGCCAGACTCGATGGAGCATAAAGCGGAATCGAGGCCGAACGAATAGTGAGCCACGTAACGTAGCGACCCGCAACGTAGTGGAGGGTGATGCCCAAAGCAATAAAAAACAAAATGCGCCTTTTGAATATTTGGATAATTAATGAAGTTGAATTGGTTCTAAGTCCGGATAGTTAAAAACGAATGACTTTACGGATAACGAACAGAAAAAAAAGTTTATGAAATCACGATTGGTACTTTGGGGAACAGACCCCGACGAAAGAAAAGTCTTAATAGGGCTTGATTTAATTGAAGAAGAGAAGCAAGTGAATATCTATGTCATTGACAAAGATCACATTACTGCTGAGCTAGAAGAACAAATGCACAACGAATGGCGAAAAGGACAAGACATACCTCTGCCAGAGAGCAAAAAAACCTTTGATAGAGAGCTTACGTTGATTGATCCTATCTTACCTGATGGCTATAAAGTAGAAAGAGAGGACTTAGTCAAAAGAGCTCAAACTGAATGGCACTTTGTCATCTTGTCATCAAAATTGCATCGTAACTATAAAGATGAGCTAGACGACTTAAAGGATAAAATTGAGAGTCTAAAGGACTACGATCCAAACATTTGGAACAACCTAAAGGGGTTTTGGGATAAGGTACAATCACAGATTCGCGACAGAAACCTTTTCAGAGGGCATTCAGATCAGCTAAGAGAGCAGACGAATCAACTCTTCTCTAAAATGAAAGACCTCAGGAAAGAGATGGACAAGGCATTTAACGAGCAGTCCAAACAAGCATACGAAAGTATCAGCACCAAGCTCAATGACATTAATAGCAGAATTGAAGAAGGGCTATCCTTACATGTCATCTTTGAGGACTTAAAGAAGCTTCAAAAAGAGTTTAGGGACATGAGAATGACTAAGGATCATAGAAATAAGCTATACGATAGGATCAACGAGTCATTTAAAGAAGTCAAGACAAAGCGTTTTGGCGATGCAGAAGGCAAGGAAAAATCTCCATTGGATCGACTTGATAAGCGACTCAATGGCTTGATAAATGCGATCAAAAAGATGGAGCACTCCATAAAGCGTGACCTGAATGAGAAGAATAAACAATCAGATTCTAATCATAATGTTTTCGGTCAACTAGAGCTGCAGCTTAGAGAAGCAAAAGTAAAAATGATTGAAGAAAGAATAGCATCTAAGCAAATGAAGCTTGACGACATGAAAAAGACGCAAGTAGAATTGCAAAATAGACGAGAGAAGCTCCAGGAAAGGATTGAAAGAGAAAAAGAATTAGAAAAGGCAAAGAAAGAGGCAGAGAAGAAAATAGCTGCAGAAATCAAAGAGTCTGAAAAACTGCATAAAGAGGAAGAAGATAAACTTAGAGAACTTGCTGCAGTCATCAAAGAAAGTGACTCAAAAAAGAAGGCAGAGAAAAAGCCTAAAAGTGAGTCTGAGGAAGAATAACGAACTTTAGAATGGTCAGAAATAAAAAAAGGAGGCAAATTTGCCTCCTTTTTTTATTGGTTCTTATTTCTTCAATGCCTCAACCATCATGGCACCTATCTGTGCGGGAGATTTGACAGTGTGGATGCCGCAGGCTTCCATAATTCGCATTTTAGCTTCGGCCGTGTCATCTTCACCACCGATGATAGCACCGGCATGTCCCATCGTTCTACCCTTAGGTGCGGTTTGGCCGGCAATGAAACCAACTACGGGCTTGGTCCCATGCTCTTTTATCCAATTAGCAGCATCGGCTTCCATGTTACCACCGATCTCACCAATCATAACTATACCTTCGGTCTCCGGGTCATTCATTAGGAGTTGGACAGCCTCTTTGGTCGTTGTACCCACGATGGGGTCGCCTCCTATTCCAATACAAGTAGATTGTCCCATTCCTGCTTTAGTGACCTGGTCCACAGCTTCATAGGTTAATGTTCCTGATCTAGAGACAATGCCAATACTTCCTTTCCTATGGATAAAGCCCGGCATGATTCCTACTTTAGCTTCTTCGGGTGTGATAACTCCCGGACAGTTAGGCCCAATTAATCTGCAATCAAATTTTTGAATGTATTCTTTTACTTTGACCATGTCTTGCACTGGTATACCTTCTGTGATACATACAATAACCTTGATCCCAGCTTCAGCAGCTTCCATGATGGCATCTCCACTGAAAGCAGGTGGTACGAAAATCACAGATACGTCTGCGCCCTCTTTCTCGACTGCTTCCTGAACAGTATTAAAGACTGCTTTATCCAGGTGCTTTTGACCACCTTTGCCAGGTGTAACACCGCCTACAACATTGGTTCCATAAGCTATCATTTGCTCAGCGTGAAAGCTACCTTCTTTACCGGTAAAACCCTGAACAATCACATTAGAACTTTTATTAACTAAAACTGACATATAATTTAGATTTATTTATTCTTTTTCGATAATAAAAACGTCTTCGTTTTCCCTGTGTATATAATAGTGCTCTCTGGCAAACTTTTCTTTGTTTAGCTCCAAATCTTGCTGAGCCTGTTTGACTTCTTCGATTGAGCTGATGTATGTTTCCTTTTCCTGTTTTAATTGCCTTTCCGTACTGTACAACTTATAATGTGTAATAAGGTTGTTCTTATCGAAAAAAACCATCCAAACCAGGAAGGCCATGAGCATAATGACAAACTTGTTTTTAATTCTTTTATGGCCAAAAACCGATGTAAACTTTGCATTCCAAGGTAGATATCTTTTCATATTACAACTTTTTGTAATGTAAAAATACTACATCTAAAGGACTTTACAAGAACACAAGCCTCAAATATTACATATTTTTATAATATATACTACAGATTGTTTTTTATGCCAATTTGGCAATCAATTGCTTATATATATCAAGCCAAAATAGCTCTACCCGGGAAAGCAGCTGCCTCTCCTAATTCTTCTTCTATTCTAAGCAATTGGTTGTACTTTGCCATTCTATCTGATCTTGATAAGGAGCCTGTTTTTATCTGACCGGTATTCAATGCAACAGCAAGGTCGGCGATAAAGGAGTCTTCGGTTTCTCCTGATCTGTGGCTGATAACAGATGTATAAGCATTTCTTGTCGCCAATTGCACCGTATCTATAGTTTCTGTAAGTGTACCAATTTGGTTAACCTTGATCAGTATTGAGTTACAGATACCTCTATCGATACCCTTTTGCAATCTCTGGCTATTCGTTACAAACAAGTCATCACCGACTAACTGTACTTTAGATCCGATCTTCTGGGTCATTAGCTCCCAGCCATTCCAATCATCCTCGTCCAATCCATCCTCGATTGAGAATATTGGATACTTACCAGCCCATTCAGCCCAGTAATTTACCATTTCTTCTGAGCTCAATTTAGCACCATTAGATTTGTGAAGATGATATACGTTTTCTTTGCTATTATAAAACTCAGAAGCTGCGGGGTCTAGAGCGATGACTATATCCTCTCCCGGTTTATAACCTGCATTTTCAATGGCTTTTAGGACAGTCTCTATTGCCTCCTCGTTAGACTTCAGATTAGGGGCAAAGCCACCTTCATCGCCTACATTAGTAGAATAGCCTTTATCACTAAGTACTTTTTTTAGCGCATGGAATACTTCAGCACCCATCCTCAAAGCTTGAGAAAACCGGTCCGCTCCGACCGGCATGATCATAAATTCCTGAAAGTCAATAGAATTATCAGCGTGGCTTCCTCCATTAATAATGTTCATCATAGGCACAGGTAAAAGGTGTGCATTGACGCCACCTATATAGCGATACAATGGCATCTGTAACTCTTGAGCCGCGGCTCTGGCTACAGCCATAGAAACACCAAGCATAGCATTAGCACCGAGGTTGGACTTGTTAGGTGTATCATCGACTTCGATCATTACAGCGTCAAGGTATCTTTGTTCGAACACACTCATACCGCCCAATTCGCTATTCAGTCTGTCTTCAATATTTGCACAAGCAGTCAAAACACCTTTACCCCCAAATCTATCTTTATCTCCATCTCTCAATTCTACTGCTTCATATTTACCGGTACTTGCACCGGATGGCACAGCTGCACGACCGATATAACCATTCTCGGTCAGGACTTCTACTTCTACTGTTGGATTCCCTCTAGAGTCCAAAATTTCTCTTGCTATGATATCTATAATTAAGCTCATATTCTATTTTAATTTTCGGATAATAATTTTAAAAACTGATCAAATAAGTATCTAGAATCGTGAGGTCCCGGGGATGCCTCGGGGTGATATTGAACTGAAAATATTTTTTTATTTTTCAATGCAAAACCTTCGATACTGTCGTCATTGAGATTGACATGAGTCACATCAACTACATCAGACATGCGCTCTGCAGATTCTTTATCTACGCCAAAGCCGTGGTTTTGACTGGTAATTTCACTCAGTCCTGTTTTCACGTTTATTACAGGGTGGTTGATTCCTCTGTGACCATAGAACATTTTGTAGGTTTTCATGCCTATCGCTCTGGCGATTAATTGATGTCCCAGACAGATACCAAATACTGGCTTACCACTATCCAAAATCAACTTAGTCAGCTCTACTGCATCGTCCATGGCGGCAGGGTCACCAGGCCCATTCGACAAAAAGTAACCATCAGGCCCCCATTGATTGATCTCTTCAAATGAAGCATTATGTGGAAAGACCCTGAGATTGCAGCCTCTCTTTTCAAGATTTTTCAAGATGCTACGCTTGACGCCAAAGTCCATCACTGCAACTCTATAGTTAGAGGTGTAGTCTCCCTTACTATAGGGCTTTTCTGTTGAAACTTTAGAGGCGAGCTCAAGACCTTTCATATTAGGTGTAGATGCCAATATCTTATTGAGTTCATTAACATCATCAATTTCTGAAGATATGACGGCATTCATAGCACCCTTCGATCGTATGTGTCTGACCAATGCACGAGTGTCAATATCAGATATCCCAACTACTGCATTATCCTCTAGATAGTCTTGCAAGCTAGAATCGCCTAGCTGTCGCGAATAACCTTGATTAAAGTTTTTGACAATCAGACCTGATATCTTGACTGAATCTGATTCATTTTCATCCTTGTGGGTACCATAATTACCAATGTGGACATTCGTCATGACCATTAACTGGCCATAATAACTTGGATCTGTAAAAATTTCCTGGTAACCGGTCATTCCGGTATTGAAACATAACTCTCCGGTGGCTGTACCAACTTTGCCAACTGAGCGACCATGAAACAAACTGCCATCCTCAAGGAGCAAAAGAGCGGGTTTAAAGGATTCTCTACTCATATGGTATTTGCATGAATTTTTAGTTGTGCAAATATAAACCGAAATGCCACTCAATCATAATTAATAGATGAGTAAATATCTGTTATTTATGACCATACATATCTAAATTTCATGAAACCATATTACATCATCCTCACGGTGGATATATAATTCACTGGTCAACATTACCTTGACTCAATAATCAACTTCCTACAATCCAATGAATAAAGTATAAATTAAAAAGGCTAGATTTCATAATATCGCTTTGGGCATCACCCCGCTCCTTGCGTCGCGCGGTCGCTACGTTTCAGGGCTCCCTTGACGGTCGGCCTCTGCTTCGCTATCGCTCCGCAGAGTCTGGCTCCTGCCGTCGCCACCCTTTCACATCGCTGATGCAATGCAGTAGAGAATGACAACAAAAGCCTAAGGTCACTTTGGAAGATAAAAGATAAAAGGAAAAAGATAAAAAGCCGAAAGGTCTGAAGGACGGAAAGTCTTAAGGAGCTCAGAAGCTCGGAAGCTTAGGAACTTAGGTGAAGTCACTAGTTATTTGATATATTTTTTGTATGGAAGAAGAAGATAGTACAATATGTCTTTTTGGTCTGAAAGTCAAAAGTCTCATTGTCGGAAAGTCCCAAAGTCAAAGGTCAAAAGTCCGAAAGTCGAAGGTTGAAGGTCGCTTTGGAAGATAAACGTATCATGAGCCAATTGGTAAAAGGTAGAACGTAGAATGTATTAGTTACCCTGCGCTCATGTTTAGCTCTCTATCGCTCGCGCTTATAGCAGAGCTTCTATTGGAGAGTTTTAGGCATCTTGTCAACAAGGACCTTTTATCCAAATAAGACTTGAAAGCTCACAATCTACTTCAAGCATAAACAGCGAAGATAGCGACGCTATCGCAGCGTAAACGTTTGAGAAAGCGAAGCGAATCTCAAACACTAAACAGCGAAGCGTAAACAGCCCGCAACCCGCAACTCGTAACACGCAACCCATAACCCGTAACACGTAACAAGCAATCGACAACTGGTTTATGCGTGAGGGTTAGAAGTGATATGAGCCCAATCCTTAGGGTCACACCCAAAGACCAACAAAAGTAATTCCTTATTAAATATTAGAGTATAAAATTACCATCACTGTAGATCAGCTCATCATCGGCGTAGATCTCACCGCCATGCCGCATCTCCTTGATAATGTCAAGGTGCAGATCAGAAGTATTCTGCCCACCTGCCTGTGCGTATGACTGCCCTATAGCCATGTGGACAGTGCCACCGATCTTCTCATCGAACAAGACATTTCGCGTGAACTGGTCTATATGCCTATTCGTGCCTATAGCAGCCTCTCCAAAGCGGCGTGCTCCATCGACGGACATGATCTCATCTAATAAATCTTTGCCGGCGGATGCCTCCCATTCTTTGATGTAGCCATCCTCTACCTTGAACGCTATGTCTTCTATCAGAGACTGCTTGTATACCAGAGGGTAATCAAATCGGATATGGCCATTCACACTGTCCTCTACCGGACTGGTATACACCTCGCCTGATGGCATATTGGTGGTACCATGAGAGTTGATCCAAGTTCGCCCTGCCGTAGAAAATGAAATGTCGACACCGGGGCCTTGGTATCGTATCTTTTGTCGATTGTTCAATAAGTCGACGATACGTTGCTGATCGGCTTTGAGATCTAGCCAAAACTGCATCGGGTCAGATTCGAATAAGCCACATGCTGAAAACACAAAATGCTCATACTCTTCGAGACTCATACCGGCTTCCTGAGCCGCAGTCAAGGTAGGGTAAACACAAAATGTCCGCTTGAGGTCCAATGAGGCAGATCTACTGAAATAGTCTTGACGAAGAGACTTTAAAGCCTGTCGCCTGACCTGCTCCTTCTCTAAGGTGCTCCGGATAGGCGCTTTGAGATTGTACGGAGCTTTGATGAACATGTAGGCGTCAAATGTGGCCATGGCCTTAGACTCCAAGATGGGCACATGGGATAATTGATCGTCATTCCCTTCGGCCAATAACCACCGATCCTGATCGCAAAATGAAAAATCAACTTCAGTAATCGCACCAATGGCTAATGCACGTCTGTAAACGGCACGTACTAATGGCTCGGCAAGCGTAGTTGTCTTGATATAAAGCTTATCCCCCGGTTGTAAATCGACACAATAACGACACAGGAGATCAGCATAAGTTTCTAAAATAGACTGCATATGTTTTTAGATTTGTAAAAGTATGAGATTAACCTCTTCCCTAGCATAACACGGGTTAAACCCGGATTATGCACTAGAAAATCCCTGCCCGCCACCTGTCGATGGCAGCAGGCGGGTATTACGGCTTCAAATGGCTTCAAAATAAGTCGCTTTGCTTGATTTTGTTCAATCACCGTAGGGTTGGCTATGGCTCATTCACAAAATCACTTATTTTTTCGCCCTTTTAACCCTCATTACGAATTTCCAATGCATAATCCGGGTTTAGAGATTGAAGATAGTGATTTTAGGATGATATTGAATGCTATTACTTAGACAATCCTGAATTAAGAGCTACTTTTGCGAAAAACCGTGAATATGGAAGATGTCGGTTGGTTATCTATTCTGCCACCTTTAGTAGCGATATTGCTGGCTATTTGGAGTAGGCAGGTATACCTTTCTTTACTGGCCGGCATATTTTTGGGCTATCTCATATTGGCCGGAGGAAGGCCTGATACTGCATTCGTGTATACGCTAGAGGGCATGGTAAAAGTATTCAGCGATGAAGGCAATACGAGGACGATATTCTTCTGTGCATTAGTGGGTGGGCTTATACTACTCTTTAGATGCTCTGGGGGTGTACAGGGCTTGATTGCCTGGATACAGAAGAGAATGGATAAAGACGAAAATCAAAATAAACGCAGAAGAGTACAAGGCTATGCCTATTTATTGGGTCTCCTGATTTTTATCGAGACGAGTATTTCTTCATTGACGGTGGGCACTGTGTTTAGACCATTATTTGACAAGATGAAGATATCGAGAGAGAAGCTAGCCTATCTGGCAGATAGCAGTTCTGCCCCATCAAGTATTCTTATACCTATCAACGCTTGGGGAGCTTTCATCATGGGGCTTCTGCTTGCTGAGGGTATTGATGAGCCTTTCAAATACATGATGATAGCTATTCCTTTTAATTTTTATCCAATCATCACTATTGTTTTAGCCTTAGTCGTAGTGTACAGAGGATGGCATATCGGCCCCATGAGGATTGCAGAAGAAAACATTAAAACTGTACATCAAGGGCAACATATAGAGAATGAGGATAATGACTGGATGTCAGCCCCGGCAGATGATGGCGTTACCTATGACGCTAAAAACATGATGATACCATTGATCACCATGATTGTTGCAATGCCTATAGTCTTACTGCTTACAGGTATTCAGCAGGCAGACCTGTCAGCATATAATGGCCTTGAATATATTATGATGGCCATGGGAGCAGGGTCAGGTTCTCAAGCTGTGCTTACTGCAGTTGTGCTTTCAATAGTATTGGCCGTTACTTACTATAAGGCAAAGGGCGTATTGCCCATCAAGCGTTCTGTCGATGTCGTATTAAAGGGTACCTCTTCCCTATTGCCTTTGGCATTGTTGATGCTATTGGCTTTTGCTATAGGGGATGTATGTCGCCATATGGGTACAGGCCCTTTTGTAGCTTCGGTAGTCGCCAATTGGCTAAACCCTGCCTTACTTCCAATGATTGTATTTTTGCTGAGCTGTGTAATCGCTTTTTCTACAGGTACATCATGGGGAACATTTGCTATTATGATGGCTATAACTATCCCGGTCTCTCAAGATCTAGATGCAGATATCTATCTGACCATAGCAGCTGTCATGGGTGGTGGAGTTTTTGGAGACCATTGCTCACCTATATCGGATACGACCATCATTTCTTCTCTTGCATCCGGAACAAACCATATAGATCATGTCAGGACTCAACTGCCTTACGCCCTTATTGGAGGTGGTGTAGCGGTTATTCTGTATGCACTGGTGGGTTTTATAATAACTTGAGCAGGAGGGCACAATCTCAAACAACAAAAATCTGATTATTGTAAATGCCGTTCTGTAGTACTAGATGCCAATGACTTCTTAACGGCCTCTTGTAAAGGTAAAAATGATATCAGTCCTGTATCTAAGGCTTTCTGGTTGGAGTATGCAAATTCTGAAGATAGCATTCTGAAGCTAGACTTTGATATGATCGGTCTTTTCTTGCCCCAGATTCTCCCCCACAAAGCGCGAATGGCCTCAAGTCGCCATCTATGATGGGTCATTGGCTTTATTTTCAATGGCTGACCGGTCGTCTCACTAACCCAATGACAGATTTTCTCGTGCTTGATATTGTCTGCATTAAGTATAAACCGCTCGCCCCATATTCCATGTTCTGCAGCAGATATGGCAAAGTCGACAACATTCTCTATAAATACATACCCACCCTTTCCCTGAGGGATATAGACTGTGCCAAGGTCGACCTGGTCTAACATGTATTGTAAAACACCGCCCTGACCAATGATCGTACTTGGATTCAATACCAGAACATTAAGACCCTCAGCTTGGCCACGAAAAACCTCCATCTCACCTAAAAACTTCGACTTATTGTAGTCAGAATACACCTCATTCTTTTGCCAATTATCAGTTTCTTTGCACGGGCTGCCATCTTTCTTTCGGCCTAATGCTGCGGCAGAACTGATATGAATATATCCTGAGACAGAGAACTGTAGAGCCAGATTGACCCAGGTGCGAGGCATGGCTATATTAGCTTCTATTAATTCATCTCTATCATCTCGATCTATAGATCTTGATCCTACTGCATTAAAAACCCATGCAGCCTGGTCAAAAATAGGCTCAAGCCAAAAGTAGTCCAGTAAATTTCCTCTGTGTATTGTGATGTGGTCGTTGTCCAAGACCCAATCTGGTAATACCGATTGCTTTCGCACACAAAGGTGCAAGTTGGTATATCCACGATTCAATAGCTCTTTTGTCAGTGCACCTCCTACCATACCCGAGGCACCTGCAATGAGAATCTTTTCTGATTTGTTAATGACCATATTGATGAAACAAACATAATGGAAAATTGATAAATAATTGCCCTTAATATGTGGGTGCATTTCAAAATGTCGTCTTTTCTGATCATGCATCAGCGATGCGTAGCGGGTCAAGAGCGAGTGCGAGTGAGTTCCGAAGGACCGAGCGAACAGCGAGCCCCGAAGCGAGTCTGGAAATAGCCGTCGTATGATCTAAGTCGCAGCTATTTTGAGTGAGATCGAAGAATAAAAAATACGCACATAGCCATAGCTACGTAAGTATTTTTTATTCAAGATATCGCTCAAAAGAGCAAGACTTGGGATCATTAAGATGGCTATTTTCAGACTCTAAAAAGCGACCCGATGACGATAGGAAGAGGGTGATGCCCAAAGCGATAAAATGAAATACACCCTTAATATGTTGACATCTTGTTTCTAATCCCAAAATGTATGTATCCCATTAATGGATAACTTGTAATATTCCTATAGCTTTATTAACTGCACCTGTCATTTGCAAAAGATATGTTCCTGGCTGTAATGGCTTAGCGAAAGACAGATAACCGTCCTGCTGTCCTTGCCATTCCACGTCTTGACTTTGTATGATCCTACCATTTAGGTCAATTACATGGATAGTGCATGAGCCAATATCCATAGTCGCAGACAAGTGAATACCGGTTCCATCGTTAGGATTAGGATAAAACTGGATAGTGTTAACTTCATCATTATTTACCTGATCTACTGAGACTTGTAAATTATCTTTAAAGCAAACTGAAACACCGGTTGCCGTATGGCCTATAACAACAGCTCCTGAGGGTAACACTGCCAATGATGTTAAAAAATTATCTTGTAGGTGATCTTGAGAATGGCTCAAATGCACAAACTCTCCACCTATATCAGAGTAGAACAGGCCATTATTGGTGCCAATGGCCCATTGCCCCGGCATCATGCGATCAGCACTGAATACCTGATTGGCCGGCGGTCTGAATTCTGTCCATTCACCAAACTCATGAATGTAGAGTCGCTCTCTGGTGACAATAGCTATGGCTTCATCATAAAAACGTACATCATTTATGGCCTGCTCGTATATCTCAGCAGGTATATTATCAGGCTGAGACACTTGCCAGGTAATAGGATCTAAGACGAAGAGTCCTCTAAAAGCATCTCCTGTACGCCCACCATTATACCCCATATATACCTTGCCATCAGAGCCTAAAGTCAGACTAGTGACAAAGTTATCGGGTAAGCCATTGTTTCGATTGAGTATAGTAAATGAACCATCAGGCCCATAACGATGAACGCCCCCATCTTCAAATGCAGCTAATACGTAACCGTTAGGTGTTTGAGCTACAGCAATATAGCTACCATTCATAACTACTGACTCCGGTAATTCATATACATTGACCTCTTCAGCGTCTAAGATCTCTACTACTTCTGGTCGATTTGTTCCGATTTGACAACTTACTAGCCAATGCTTGTTACCTATGCGCTCTATGTCATAAGCATTCCTGAAGAATGTATCAATGATGCCAAGTCCTGGACGCACCTCTGCTATTCTGTCAATAGTATGAAAGATGTTATCCTCTATGTGGTAAGCACCTATCCCATGGCTACTTGCACTCAAAAGCCAGCCATCATCATATAGTAGCTTTCTGATTCTGCGTCCTACGTATTGTTCGCCGATGGCAAGGTACTGCATAAAATGTTCTGAGGGTTCATCAAACTGGTACTCTAAAGTGGCTTCCATAGGCTGGCCCTCTTTTGGAGAATATTCGATTAATTGGAGACCATTATCTAACCATTCAGGACTGCTGAATTGACCATTTTGTATATGTATCTTATCCAGGCCTTCAAGGCTAAACCTTGTACCATAGCCCATAGGTAGCCGGGTAAAACCCTGATGAAGCCGCCTGCTTTGTACCTGACCAGTCACAGTGTTAAGATAATTAACTCTAAAAATAGCATCCTCTGGCTCTACATGAACATCGAACGTTCTGACTTCATCGGTCCAATATAAATGGACTGCGTTGTAACAACACAGACCTACAGGCTGAGAGCTGATCTTCATCAGGCAGGGAGCATTAATATGATTGCGAAAATCAGCATTCAGATTGGCGAGTCCGTTGATCTCAAAATCGTGAACCCATACTGCTCTTTCCTCATACTCGTCTCGTAGTCCGAAAATATGACCAACCTCATGTGCAAAGGTATATCCACTAATAGTAGCATTAACCCAACAAGTGGTACTTGGTCCTAATAATGCAGCATTACTTCTATAACTACTTGCACCTCTTATTATGTAAGCGATGAATGCCCAATCACTATCTTCATCTTCTATGACTTGCTTTGCAAATGAGGTCTCTCTATCCCTCAAGGCACCTTCCATGTACCCGAGGTTTTCCATGATCTCCACTGCCCATGATCGGGATGTCTCTATTGTCGGATCTACTGATACAGCGCAAATAGGATTATCATAAAAATAAGGTACCAACTCAAAACTCGCTTCTACATCATAAAGAGCAGCTTGCTCTGCCCACCACAAAAGGTTTAGGGCGGCATTTTCTATGGCCTGACTTTGTTCTTGATCTGTCCATGGGTTAGGTCCGCCTATCTGATTTACAAAGAAAATAGCGCATACAGTGTGTCCCTTCAGGGTGTCACTCGTCCCCTTTTCTGACTTTGTAATAAACTGCTCCTCTATGTCTGAGTTACCACACTTATAGGTCTCCAAGTCATCAAGGGCTCTTTCAGCAGCGACTTCATTGTAGTCTCTAAAGAGCAAAACATCGGTTAAGCCCATTCGCTCAATATCTTCAGCCTTTCCGGATACATAGGCAGCCCCTGGCCACTTAACCATGACTTTAAGGCCGTTTTTTGGGTGGTGCTTATACCATTTTATTTCTTCTTCATC